>CAZBTB010000057.1:0-7823 GCA_964494605.1 uncultured Lachnospiraceae bacterium | reverse complement strand
TTACCGACTATTTCCCGACTCAGAACGGAAATACTTATTTTGCATTTTCGGTGGGAACGCTTAGCGGCGTCGTGCTAGACTGCGGCGAGGATAAGCTTGACAGCCATGCGGCATACAACGGTGTAAATAATTTTTACGATTTCCGTCGCGAGGAGCTGGAGTACTTAAAAACCTTGAACTTAGAAGATAAGGATAAAATCGTTTTTGCTGTTTCGCATATTTGTCCCGTACAAACTACTTCAGATAAGGGCAATGATTTTGATATCGAACGCGAGCTTTACGCCGAGTGGAACAGGGAACTTGAGCGAATGGGAATAAGATTTATGATTTGCGGGCACTTACACAAAGCGTTTATTTTGCCGCCTAATGACGAAGCTAGCACGCTCGACCATAACTATCCCGTAATTGTCGGTTCGGCAAAGACCGATGACGATATGGGCGGCGCGCTCATAACCGTATATAAGGACAAAACGGAAGTCGAGTTTATCTATACGACAGGAGAGAGAAGTATAGTCTCTTTATAATTAAATTATTAATGTTAGTAATAATAAAAGGAGAAAAAGGACAATGAGTGAATTTTTATATTGTAAGCCTTCGGTGTGCGTAATCGGTAACGAATACGAGATTTTGCTGTATAACAATAAAAAAGGTATCGGTAAAATCAAAATCGGCGACAAAATTTATTGCGAAAAGAACGCGGGCGTATTAAGGAGCGAACAGCTGTTACATAAGATACGCGTTCCGCAATCCGAGCTGGACAAAGCAAAAGCGTATGAGGTTTTATTCCGCGAGGCAATCGACCGCAAGGGATATTTTTCTACTTTCAAGGATGAGGAAAGAGTTAAGTTCGAGTTTAAACCTATAGAAAAGAACGAAGGAATCAAGATTTTTCATATCGCAGACGTTCATTACTCGTTTGATACCACTTTGAAACTGGCAGACACGGTTAATTCCGATATAGATTTGTTTGTCTTAAACGGCGACATAGGCGAAGTGGAGACGGTGGATAATTACGTTGCCGTATTGAAATTTATGGGCGATCTTGCTTTAGGCGAAACTCCGATACTGTTTTCGCGCGGTAATCATGATACTCGCGGCAAGCTTGCCGAATGCTTTACCGACTATTTCCCGACTCAGAACGGAAATACTTATTTTGCATTTTCGGTGGGCGCTCTTAACGGTGTCGTGCTTGATTGCGGCGAAGATAAGGTCGACGATCATGCCGAATACAACAGCGTAAATAACTTCTATGACTACCGCCGCGAGGAGCTTGAGTATTTAAAAACCTTGAAGTTCGACGATAAGAATAAAATCGTTTTTGCGGTTTCGCATATTTGTCCTGTGCAAACGACTTTACATAAGGGTGACTTATTCGATATCGAGCGTGAACTTTACACCGAATGGAACAGAGAGCTTGAGCGAATTGGAATAAAATTTATGCTTTGCGGGCATATGCATAAAATGTATCTTTTGTCGCCCACTGATGACGAAGCTAACACGCTCGAGCATAACTATCCCGTAATAGTCGGTTCGTCAAAGACAAGCAAAGACATGGGCGGCGCGCTCATAACCGTATATAAGGACAAAACGGAAGTCGAGTTTGTCTGTACGAACGGCGAGAGAAATTCATTCACTTTATAGTCGGTTTGTAATTATGGGCAGTAAAAAAGTAACGAGCTTAAAGGTCCGTTACTTTTTTTGTGTTATTTAAGACAAAAAACAATAGTTTTGTGCTATTTTTCGATAGAATCGAGTATTGAAAAATTGTCTGAAATGCATTATAATAGATACATACTGGGAGGTTTATATGGAATTTGAATTTAACGGAAAAACCGCTCTTATTACGGGCGGAGCTTCGGGAATGGGATTGCTGTCGGGCAAGTGTTTTCTTGAGCGCGGCGCTAATGTCGTACTTTGCGACGTTGACGAAAAGGCGCTTGAAAATGCGAAGTCTGAATTCCATGGGGATTTATCACGACTTCTGACGGTAAAGTGTGACGTCAGACGTTTCGAGGAAGTAGAAAATGCGGTAAATCTTGCCGTTGAAGCGTTCGGCAGTTTAGACATTTTGGTTAACAGCGCGGGCGGAAACTCGGGACGGATTTTCAATAACGGGAATGAGTTTTGCGAGCGCCCCATAGAAGAAATTCAGTGGGGTATCGAAGTCAATTTAATGGGCGCGTTGTATTTTTGTCACAGGGCAATGCCTCAAATGAAAAAGCAAAACAGCGGAGTAATTATTAATTTCGGCTCGATTACGGGCTTAGAGGGTGATATTGGCGGTATCGATTACGCTATTTCGAAGAGCGCAATTATGAACGGAATGAACAAATCGTTGGCAAAATTGGGCGCTAAGTACGGTATAAGGGTCAACTGTATTGCTCCCGGACCCGTGCTTACCCGTCCGAGCATGGCTAATATGAAAACTCCTTTAGGGCGTGCTGCCGATCCGCAGGAGATTGTCGATATGGTACTGTATTTGGCTTCCGATAAAAGCTCTTTTGTCACGGGTTCGACGTTTTTAATGGACGGCGGCAGGCATCTTATGCTGGTTGAATGAGGTATGTTTATGAAAAAATTTGCCGATTTAAAAGGGTGCGCTTTGGTCGTTTCGCTCATAAGACGCACGCCCGACGAGGTGATTAAGGACATCGCTGAAGCCGAAAGCCAAGGTGCGGACGGATTTATTTTGCATGTCGAGAGAATGGACGAATGTTATAAAAACGTCCAAAGTCTTAAAAAAATAATCGATTGCACCGATAAGCCGCTTATGATATTAAATTACCGTAACGAAACATGCAGTGACGACGAAAAACTTACCGCGCTTAAGGTCGACTGCATAAAAGCGGGCGCGACTGCGGTGGACATACCGATGTACACTTACGACAACGACACGCTCAAAAGCCTGGACGGTTGTAAGCTGCCGTTTGCTTCGGCAAAACCTACCGAGGTTTCCATGGATCCGACCGTTATAGAAAAACAAAAGCGGCTTATTAAGGAAATTCATGACTTGGGCGGAGAAGTTCTTATGTCCGCGCACGTAAATACAATGCTCGATACCGAGCAGGCATTGGCTCTTGCTCTTGAGATACAAAACCGCGGAGCAGACATCGTAAAGATTATATTGCGCGCTTCCGACATGGATGACGTTGCCGAAATATACAAAACCTTGCGCGTGCTGAATAAGGAGCTAAAAGTACCGTTTTTGTATCAAACGGGTGGGTTGTACGGTAAAATCGTGCGAAAAACAGCTTGGATATTCGGCTCGTGCATGGTGCTTTGTCACGAAAAATACCAAGAGATGTCTAACCGCGAAAAGCCCCTTATTTCCGAGGTGTTGGCGGTTAAGGAAAAGCTTTATAATGAGGAGTACAAATAAATGAAAGCGATATTGGTTAATCCAGATAAGAGTTTGTCTTGGAAAGACGTCCCCGATCCGAAATGCAAGGACGACGAAGTGCTTGTAAAAATCGAATATGCGGCGGTAAACCGCGCAGACTTAATGCAACGAGAGGGGAATTATCCTCCGCCCGAGGGCTGTCCCGAATGGATGGGATTGGAAATTTCGGGAACGGTAGAAAAGCTCGGCGAAAAAGCGGCAAAGCTCGGTCGCTTTAAAACGGGCGATAAGGTTTGTGCGTTGTTGGGCGGCGGCGGATACGCCGAGTACGTGGCGGTCCGTTACGACATGCTGATGCCCGTTCCCGAGAATTGCTCGATGACGGAGGCGGCGGCACTGCCCGAGGCGTTTGCTACGGCGTACCTTAATCTCTTTATCGAGGGCGGCTTAAAAAACGGCGACGTCGTGCTTATGCATGCCGGCGCAAGCGGACTTGCAAGCGTGGTTATCCCTATGGCAAAAGCGTTCGGAGCTTTTGTGATTACTACGATTATCGACGAAAGCAAACGCGAGGCGGTAGCGAAAACGGGTGCGGATTTAATTGTCAATACAAAAACCGAAAGTATAGTCGAAGTTTTAAAGAAGTTTGACAGTGAAGGCAGGCCTGTCAATATTGCAATCGACTGCCTCGGCGGCAAGATTATGGGTGAATGCTTGCCTTATATGGGATATATGTCCAAGTGGATCATGATTGCAACGCTCGCCGGAGATCTGACGGAAATAGACATGCGCAAGCTTTACGTCCGTAATGTGCGTATTGTGGGCAGTACATTGAGATCAAAACCTGTCGAAAAGAAAGCGGAAATTCTGCGTACGCTCGTCGATACGATTTGGAGCAAAGTTTCGGACGGTTCGGTTCGGCCTTGTATCTATGAAGTTTTGCCGATAACGGAAGCCGAAAAGGCGCATGCACTGCTTGAAAGCGGACAGTCGGCAGGAAAAGTCGTGCTTAAAGTATAGAGCGGTTTAATACAACTGACATAAAATCGGAATGTCGAATTACGGCATTCCGATTTTTTTATTTCGGTTAGGGCTATAGAGGAATAAAGTTTGTCCGAACTTAATATATTTAGGTATAACCCGAATAAGGAGATACCGAAATGCTTGACAAAATTCTGCCGCGTGAAGTGTCTAACGTATTAAACACAAGGCTGGACATCAACAGAGTATACGAACTGAGATTTCGCAGCGACATGCCCATAGCCATAAACTACGGCGGCAAGTATTATTACTTGGGCAAAAACGGACTTGTCGAAGATGCTGGTGCTGCGTTGGTTGCTTCGGCGGCTGCCGTAGGAGATATTGTGGTGCGCGCTACCGACTATTCGCTGTATTCTGTCAACAACCAACTAATAAAAGGTTACATTACGATAGGCGGAGGGATCAGGCTGGGTATTTGCGGCGAAATCGTGCGCGACGGTTCGGTCGTAAAAACCATTAAAAACTTTTCATCGGTTAATATCCGAATCCCTCATGAGGTAAACGGCTGTGCGCTAACGGCATACACGTACATAAACGACACCGCGCTTAGAAGCTCGCTTATCGTCGCGCCGCCGGGCGCGGGCAAAACCACGGTTTTAAGGGATTTGACTAAGACCATAAGCCGCGAGGGGATAAAAAACATATTATTGGTGGACGAGCGTTCGGAAATTGCCGCAGTTTATGACGGGATTCCTCAGTTAGACGTTGGTTACAGCACCGACATAATATGTAACTGTTCGAAGGCTTACGCCTTTTCCTATGGGCTCAGAAGCATGCGCCCCGACGTAATAGTGACCGATGAGCTTATGAGTCCGGAAGATTTCGGAGCCGTGGAAAACGCCGTTGCGGGCGGAGTAACGGTTATTGCATCGGTTCACGCCTCTACGCCAGAGGAGTTATTCGGAAAATTCGGGTTTAAACAGTTGTTTGACAAAAAGATATTCTCAAGATACGTATTTTTATCCGAGCGAAACGGTCCGGGCACTTACGAAAACATATTCGACGGCGATATGAAGTGCATTTATTTCGGACAATGACGGTTAAGCTTACGCTGATGTTTATGTCGGCGGTTGTAGGGACGTTTATCGGATTGATTCTGTCCAAGCGTCTTACGCGCCGCCGCCGTTATTTCGAGGAAATGATTTCGCTCATAAACACGCTTATCGGCGACTTTCGGTTTAAGCAAAACTCCGTCACGTCGCTGTTGAAAAGCTTTTCCGCAGACGAAACAAAAAGCACGGTAGAGGAGTTTATAGCTTATGTCGACAGCTCCGGGAGTGAGCTTAAGCTGTCGAAGCAGGATTTAACAAAACGCGAACATAATGTTGTATATGAGATGTTTTCCGCATTGGGAACGTATGATTTAGATACTCAAGTGTTTATGCTGGATAGCTACAAGAAAAAATTCGAGGAGTTTTACGGCGCGGCAAAAGACAGCGAAGAACGTTACGGAAAGGTGTACGTAAAGCTCGGATTTTTGTTCGGGCTTGGGCTTGGATTGGTATTATTGTGAGGGATTGACTTTTGGATATAACGATAATTTTCAAAATAGCCGCGGTGGGCATACTTACCGCCGTTATCAATCAGGTCCTGAAAAAAGCGGATAAGGACGAAATTGCAACGCTCACTACGCTCGCGGGACTTGTCATTGTGCTTCTAATGGTTGTCGACATGATTTCGCAGCTATTCGAAACACTTAGAATGTTGTTTGCGCTATATTAGCTATGGAAATTTTCAGGATTGCAGCGGTAGGTATCGTAACTGCGCTTTGCGTACTGACTCTAAAAGACACACGCGGCGATATTGCGCTTTTGATCGGAATTGCGGGCGGCATAATAATCTTACTGTCGGTTATCGATTATTTTACTGAAATGTTCGCTTTTTTAAAAGAGCTTGTGTCGAAAACGGGCATTGACGGCTCGGTTATCCGTGCGCTTATCAAGATTGTGGGAATCGGCTACGTTGCCGATTTTTCGGCGGGGTTGGTGGAAGAGTGCGGCTCGAAAGCGTTAGGCGAAAAAATCGTGTTGGGAGGAAAGGTCATAATTTTTATCGTGTCGTTGCCTATAATAAGGCTGCTGTTTGAAATTGTGACTTCGATGCTATGAAACGTAAGCTTGCCGTAATCTTAACGCTCTTGGTTCTTGTTGTCGCATTTACCGTCAAACCGCAATCGGCTGTGTTTGCGCTTGAAGGTGACGGCGAAGAAACTCAGGTTACTCCCGAGGAGATGTTGGAAGAAATAGATTTAAGCGCACTCGAGAGCTATTTCGAATCGCTTGAAAACACGCAGAAGTCTGTATTCGGTTCCAATCTTTTCGGATATATCAAAAAGATTGTGTCGGGCGAATTCGAATTCGAGTATTCGTCTTTTGTTTCGTATTTATTTGGCGCGCTAGGGGTTTCGCTTGTCGGCATATTGCCAATGCTGTTATCCGTTGTTGCCGTTGCGATAGTTATTAGCTTAATAGGCGGGATTAAAGGCAGTTTTGCGTCAAGCTCGGTAGATAATATAGTTAATTTTGCAGGGATTGCGTTGGTTTCCGCGATAGTCCTGTTGCAGATTTTCGGCGTAATTCGCGAAACCTCCGCGCTTGTCGGTTCGCTCAAAACGCAAATGGAAGCCGTGTTTCCCATTATGTTTACCTTTATGGCCGCGCTCGGAGCATCCGGATCGATAGCTATCTATCAGCCGGCGGTTGCCGTGCTTGCATTTTCGATGACCGAGCTTATAACCGTTATTGCGCTACCCATGCTTATTATTACGATAGTGTTTTCGGTTATAGGTAACTTAAGCAGTACCGTAAAACTCAGCGGAATGGCTAAGTTTTTGACCGATGCGGCGAAGTGGATACTGTACACGTCCTTCTTTTTGTTTATTGCGTTTTTGTCGTTGCAGGGAATTACCGCGGCTGTTTACGACAATATTTCGGTCCGAACGGCAAAATTCGCACTTTCAAAGTACGTGCCAGTTATCGGCGGTTATCTCTCCGAAGGCTTCAACGTAATTTTGGCGGGCACTGTGCTTATCAAAAACGCCGTGGGTACGACTGCGGTGATAATCATGTTCGTAAGCGTTATTCCTGTGTTGTTTAAGGTTATAGTCATGTCGCTTGCGCTTAAACTGGCGGGAGCGCTGACCGAGCCGTTCGAAGGCGGTAAAATCTGCTCGCTGCTCGGTTCTGTTTCGTCGGCGGTAAATCTATTGGTTGCGGTAATTGCGGGTATCGTGTTTTTATACTTTATCTTTCTTATTCTGCTGATTGCCGGCGGGAATCTGGTGTTGTAGGAGGGAAAGGTGAACGCGGTTACAACTTGGATAATGAGCATATTTGCGGTAATCGTAATAGGCGTTGTTATAGACCTGCTGTTTGCGGGTTCGCGAATGGCAAAAACGGTTAAGACGGTTACGGCGACGGTAACGCTTCTTATTTTGATTGCA
>CAZBTB010000056.1:0-7839 GCA_964494605.1 uncultured Lachnospiraceae bacterium | reverse complement strand
CAGTTATTTGCGGCGGACTATAGTAAGCAGACAGATAAGCAGCTAAGCAAAAGTCAAAGAAGTCACGAAAAGAATATTCAAAAACATCAATACAAGATAGAGCATCCTGAAGAGTTTTATAATGATTGGAGACAAATGTCTTATATAGAAAAAATGGGAAGATTACAACAATGGGAAAAAGAAATAAAAAATTATAATAACCAAATTGTTTTGATTGACAAAGAATTAGAAAAGAGGAAAAAGAAAAATGGAAATTAAGGAAATAATTAAACACACTGTCGAAAGAGTAAGAAAAGATTATGTCGAGGATTATAAAAAAATGGAGCGGGACGATTTTGCAGGCGGTGTTTTATTGGGTATAAGCATTGTCTTATTGGCGTTGAAAAATGATTTGATTGGCATGGAAGATAGTTGTCTTGATGACGTAAAGAATATAGCGGATTTCGGATTGGATTTTGAAGTGGAAAGGGAGATCTCATAAATAATAAGTTTATTAAAAGTAAAGCAAGGATTAACGCCTTGCTTTTTTCATACACAAAAACAAGTATGTGGCGCATATGGAAGAGAACTTGAAGCCTGTTCGAAGCAATGAAGAAGCAAGAGACAGAGGGCGCAAAAGTTATAAGTTGTCACCTCATGTCACTATAAGTTATGCTATAATGGTAGTGTGAAATTGCAGGCACTATCTTGACACGGAATAAAAACTGTGGTAAAATAAAGGTAGTGCCTTTTTAATGGAGGCACAAGGTGGCGGGATTTAAGAAAACAGGACTGTACGACGGCGCGAGCAGTGAATGGGATGAGAGTAAACATCCCAGAGATGAGAAAGGTCAGTTTACAACAAAAGCAGGGACTGTAAATGAGAACGCAACTATTAATATTCAGCTGTTTGCGTCAAATATTGATAAAATGGGAGAAAGACAACTTTATAAGAGTTTGAAATCTTTAAGAGAGAAAATAATAGAACATAAAAATTTTATAAACAATCCGCAGCTTAAATATTCGGATTGGGAGTCATTCTCGGAAGAACGCAAAAATAGAGCAATTAAACATTGGGATAATGAAATTAAAGCATTTGAGTATACAATAGAAGAAATCAATAGCAAATTATCTCAAAGGAGTAAGAAATGAATTTTTTGGATTTTTTAGGTGATAGCATTATGCGCATAAGGCAGTATGCCGAAGATAATAGAAAGGAAAAGAATACTGAATATGTTGACGGTATTGATATGGGTATTTATATAGCATTATCTGTATTGCATAATGATGCTCAAATTTACGCAGAAACATTTGAAGATAAAGGGCTTTTGCGGAAGTTGAATCTTGATTTTGATGTGGAAAAAGAATTTACACCACGGAAACGCTTGAGTAAGTGAAAAGGAAAGAAAAATGGAAATTAAGGAAATAATTAAACACACAGTCGAAAGAATAAGGGAAGATTATTTAATGGAGTATAAACAAAAAGAAAAAAGTGATTTTAATGATGGTGTTTTGTTGGGCATATATATGGTGCTTTCTTCTTTGAAAAACGATCTTATTTGTTTGGAAGATAATTGTCTCGAGGATGAAAAAAATATAGCGGATTTTGGACTGGACTTTGAGTTGGAAAGAGAGATGTTGTAAGCCAAAATAAACTTATTAAAATTCAAGCAAGGTTAAAAGCCTTGCTTTTTTCATACACAAAAACAAGGAGGTGGTGTATGTGGAAGAGAACTTGAAGCCTGTTCGAAGCAAGGACGAAGCAAGAGAAAGGGGGCGCAAAGGTGGAATTGCGTCAGGAAAGTCGCGTAGAGAGAAAAAGACTCTTACCGAGACGCTCAAAAAGTTATTGGAATCGACATACGAGTACAACGGGCAAACGATTGACGGATTTACTATGGCTTGTGCGGCATTGTTCAAACAAGCGCAGGACGGAAATGTTAAAGCGTTTGAGGTGATAAGGGACACGGTGGGAGAAAAGCCTATTGCGGGAATCAATTTAGAGAGTGGAGAGAGCGATGTTAAAGACATTAAGATTTCGTTTGTGGATAAAACGGAGAAGGGCAACGAGAAGGAGCGCGACCCGAAAATTATAGGAGATTATACGCCGCCGACAGAGACGGAGGTTTAATGATGTTGGAGATAGAAGTTCCCAAGCCTTATCAATCTTGTTTCAGTGATTTTGACGTTGCCGAGTGCCGAAAGAACTTGTGGTACAGTCCCAGAACGAGTTGGAAGTCGTCGGGATTAGGGCGTTTGATTTACGTTTATTACATGTTGTTTCCGACGTATGACGTTTGTGTTGGGGTGGATAGCTTGACGAATGCCGGTGATGGAGTGCTGAGCGAGTTCCAGGCATTTGTTGAAGGCGAGGGGCTTAACGATAATGGCGAGTGGGTATTTTCGTCCAAGTGCATTTACCGAAAGTGCAGTAAAAATCAAATCAGGTCTTATGCGGTGCAGACAAACGCACTTCAAAACGTCAACGTTACTAAGTCTAAAAAACTGATTCGTCCCGTAAGTTTGTTTATCATGGACGAGATTCAGAAATTGCATAGCTTGGAAATCTTGCTCAACTGTTTATCCACCTTTTTGCGGCAGATGAAAGCGGGACACAGCAAGGTTGTGCTTGCGGGCAACCCCGACAGAAAAGCTATCTGGTTTCGGGACTTCTGCAACGACAAGCTTAGCGATGATAATTGGACGGTACTTACTCCGACATATCATTGCATAAAGGAATGGATACCCAAGGCTTTGCTTGATGAGATTGAGCAGCTGAAAATCAGTGACCCGATAAGCTATCGTCAGATTTATCTCGGTGATATGGATATAGCCGGCTGGGACAACGTATTCCATTCGTTTCTTGAGAGTAAACATTACGTGCCGCGCGAATATTTTATTCGGCATGACGAAAGACTCGGTTACGGTGCGTTTATCGACAGTATCGTCATTGGCGTAGACGATGCCGAAAGCAGGGACGCGATTGCGGCGACGGCGATTACAGTTCATCATAACGGAATGATGCGTGCGCAAGAAAGTTTGTACGTATCGTGCAAGGAGCTAAAGGAAAAGCCTGCGCTTACCGAACGTTGCCGAATGATAACGGAGTATCTCGATTACATAAACGAGCATTTCAATTACGAGCACAGAAAACCTGTAATAATGGTTTTCGATTGTGCCAGCGGAATGTATAGGCAGATGTGTGTGCTGAAAAAGACGGATAAGAACTTTTTGCGATGGCGGAACGTTGCACTATTGGCTTATACGGACAAGCAGGAAAAAGAGGCACAGCTCGATATTGTAAACGCTGCCATTGGGAACGGGGTTTTGACTGTGGTCAATGTGGACGCTTATTCTCCGCAGTACACCAACAGGCATTTGGTAGAGCAGATAAAGGCTTTAAGAACGTTGGAAAACGGAAAGATTGACCCCACGATTCCCAACGATTGCACGGATGCGTTGCAATACGGTGCGATGACGGTTCTTGGCAATCCGTTCAACTTGACATTCCCCGAAAGATTGAAAAGATATGAAAACGATTATTCGGCGGAGACAGTAATATCGCGGATAAGACAGGATAACGACAAAGGAGAGATTTAAACGTGAAACTTAAGGATTTGATAAGCTCCGAGCGGGTTTACGACAAAGCGGCGGAGGAAATTCGGCTTTGGGTAGAAAAGAGTTACCCTGGGCTTTCGATAGAGTTTAACTGGCCTGCGCCCGAGATAGTGCAAATCGATGCGAGCGTTAAGTTTACGCGACCCAGGGTAAACAGGATAACCGAGGCGGTAAACGTTAAAATAGGCGAGGTGCTGAACGAGCATCGGGAAGAAATTTATATCGCTGACGTGCTGGACAGGATTTACGAAAGGCATCCGCGTTTTAATATAGACGTTGAAAATATAGAAGAATTAAAACGAAACCGACGGTTCTTGGAGTACTTCAAAGAGCTGTCGGTTTTGAATTAAGGAGAAAATATGGAACGGAACGAAAACATAATGCCGCTTTACGGGCGGGGAGAACTCAGTGCGGAGAGCTTTAATCTGACGCAGTACGATAATACTTATCTGTTGGCTGCGCCCAGATATTATCAGTTCTATGCAAGTTATATTCGTCCGCGTATGCAAATGTATAAGGGGTGGATAAGCGGTTTTCATAATACCGAACACGGAGTTTTGCCCTCGTTCTTTTTACAGAAGATAGGCGGCGGAATACAGAACTTGTTATTTTCGAAGCCTATTGTGCTAAACACGGAGAATGGGGCGACTTCGCAGCATATAAGCTCGAAAAAGTACAAAAGGTCGAAATTTTCGGAAGTCGTAAAGGAAGCATACGGCTATGCCGTGGACGGTGGAACAGGACTGATCAAGATAAACAGGGACGGAAACAATAACTTGAGGTTTGAAGCCGTGCCTATGGACAGGTTCTTTGTTGAGGTCGATTCTTACGGCGAGATAGAACGCGTAAAAAGCTATGTTGCGGCTTATCATGACACGATAGATTCGGCGCAGGAATATTACTTATGCGAGGAACGTTTCTTTCGATACGTGTCCGATAGAGGCGTGAGAAAACGTTTTCCAATGATACACTACACGTTTTATAAAACGTCGTCCAATATCGTGAGTGAAACGACGCCGAGGGCAGAAACCAACGCTATTGCGTGGAAAGATATTCCATATGACGTGAGAGCCATGTTAACGCGCGATTACGGCGAAATTATGCTTGACGCGCTAGACAGTCAGGAATTGTGCGACAAGTTTAACAGAGCGAGGAGCGAAGGCGAAAGAGGTTCGGTTTACGAAAGGTGCAAGCTGTTGCCGTTTGACGACGACCTCGGTTGTAGGCTCGTTAAGTTTACGCATAATATTCCGTCGTTTCCCAAGCTCCCGTTCGGGCAACCTATAGCCGAACTACTTATGAACGAAACGTATCAGTACGATCAGCTCAAGTTTTTCGAGCGGGTGGAGGTGTACATAGCAAGAGGTCGCGTTATGATAGGCGACGACATGGCTAACCCAAATGACCCTGACGGACGGAGCAATGCGCTTGACCCGATAGTTTTTACTTATTACGATAACTTGCCGACGGGAATGGGCGGACCTAAGGACGGCTCGCCCGAGGCCATTCAGCCCGAGCTTAGAGCCGAAGCGATACGTGCGCAAAAGCAGAATATCTTAAACGATACGGCGTTTGCACTCAATCTTTCGTCGAGTACGATAGCGGCGTGGCTGTCGGACGGAACTACGCAAAAAACGGCTACCGAAATAGAATATGAAAGAACTAAAACAGATAGCTTTATATCTGAAAAGATAGAGATTATCCGCGAACCTTTACAGGACCTCGTGGATATTTATTTTCATTACTATGGGCTTGTGTCTCCGAGTTTGAATATTATGCCTGAGTTTCAGGGCGCAAAGACGGAGATTATCAAGCTATACAGCGAGCTTTACGACAAAGGACACGTTACGGCTAAAACTCTTGCGGAAAAGATTTTAGGCACGTGTTCAGTTAAAGAAGTAAATGAGCTTGCCGCGTACATTGACGGACAAAAGCAGAGCAATAAATTACAGGCTTTACAACAGCTACAAACACAACCGTCCGTTCGGTCAGGTCAGCCTATGGGCAATACCGATGCGAATTGACCGAAGTGAAGTAATAAAAATTTTATAAGGAGAAAGAGAATGGCACTTAAAGAAAAGTTTTTTGCAATGCTCGCTAAACTCGATTCTGGCGAAAGGCAACAGTTAAAAAGTATGCTTGACGGCGAACCGGAAAAGCCCGTTGAACCGCCGCCTGCCGAGTCTAAGCCCGAACCTGTTCAAGAAAAAGTTGAACCCGAAGAAGTCGAATTTGACGAAGAGGCAGACGGCGAAGAGAAAACCGAGGCGGATGAAAAATCTTCGGAAGAATCCGAAACCGTTTTTACAAAGGATGAGGAAGTTCCTTTGGAAGATGACGAAACGGTTGATGAAGAGCAACCCGATACATTCGAGCAATCGGACGCACAAGAGCCGAGTGAGCAAATCAAGGACGAACAGGGAGAAACCGTACCCGTAGATTTTCAACAGATTATCGATGGGCTAAACGCGAAAATACTTGCGCTGGAAACGGAAAACTCCGCACTGAAAGCCAAAACGGAAGGGGCTTTTGGGTTGACGTCGCGAACGGGTGAACTTGTAAAGAATAACCCGCTATATGACGATGACACTTCCGAAATACATTTCAAAAAATAATTAAAAGGAGAATTAAAAAATTATGGGACTTTTTAACGTAAGCAATCAGCAGGTAGCGCGTCTTGTTTCCAAGACGGTCTACAAAAATTTGTATCAGGACATTTTACACAAAGACGGTTTCGGTATCACCGATAAGTTCGTTCGCCCCGAGCAGACCAATGCGGCAATGGTGGACATCTACGTACCCATTCCTATCAATAACAGATTCCGTATGCGCGGCGCGGAGACCAACGGCGCATGGGCGAATAGGGACAATCTTCCCGAATCGACTACGGGTCAGCGCAAGCACGTTCTGTCTAAGCGTTTTTCTATCGACATCTTAAAGCGCTACGACAGCAATATCGCGGTGTCAGAGGACGAGATCGAGGGCGCAGCGGTGGCAAGTCTCGACGAAAGTTTCGAGCAAATCTGTCGTAATCAGATCGAGCAGGATATTGCAATAAATATCAACGGATATACCTTTGCGTCGCAGCTTTATTCGTTCTTTATGGACAGTTTTTCCGATACGCCCACGGCGGCAGAAGTAGCTAAGGCAATCGAGCTTTACGTATATAATGCCAACAGTAAGACGGATGCAATTCGAGCATTTAAGTTGGCAAACGCAAAGGTTTCCAAGGGAGACAGTAAGTTGTTTGCGGGTTATTACCCCGCAGACGCAAGACAGGCGTTCCTTTTTAACTCAATGTTTCTTGTCGATTTAACAGAAACTTGCGCTTTGTCCGCTTCCGACGTCGCAACTCGTATGCTCGCAGGCGGCGGCATGAATGCGTTTACCAACGAAAAACGAACTGTTGCTGACTTTGAAAAGGGCTACGTAGGTTGGCTGGACGGTATAGCGCTTTATGCTGTGTTGCAGCAGGTTCTTGACGCAACTTGGTATTATCTCGGGCTTGATCCCGTTACCGACGCTACAACTATCGCATTACTTGAGCAGCTTTCTTGCCTTATTGCACCGGCAAACGCTACAATCCGCGGACTTAAACCCACGTCGTTCAAGACGGTTGACGACCCCGATACTCAGGGCGTTATCATTCAGCCCAAGGTCAATATGGGCGTTCGTTGCCTGTCTGGTAACTCGCTTAAAGCAGTTTTCTCCGGTGTAGGATTTGCTACTTCCGAGAAGGCACTTGAGTCCGTATCGGCAATTCGTACTGCGCTAAAAGGCAAGTTCTTGCTTCCCAACCTTTCATACGACGTTGATCCAATGATTGGCGCAGACAGTACCGTTACGACAACTAAAGACGGTAAGTCGTCGGTGGCTAAAACCGTGGCGCCCACGGACAGCGAGTAATTATCAAGCCCTCTGAGGCATAAGGGTTTTCTCATTAGAACGGTTTCCCGATAAAAAACCGTTCTATACCATTATAACGAGGGTTAAGTATGACGAAGGACAAAGATTTATTTAATTGCGGCAGTAGCGAATGGGACGAAAGTAAGCATCCGAGGGATGAGAAAGGACAATTTACATATAAATTTGTGAAAGTAAATCTAGACTCGGCAATTCAAAAACAGTTTGATAAAGCAACGCCTAAAGAACGTTCAAAAATAGCTTATCGTTTTATAATGGATAAGTTGCGTGGTGAATACTCGGCGCGTGATGGAAAAGCTGTATTATTGGAGGAAGTTG
>CAZBTB010000055.1:0-7840 GCA_964494605.1 uncultured Lachnospiraceae bacterium | reverse complement strand
ATCCGCTTTAATCGCCCGAACCAACAACGAATTATCGTAAATAAGATGGCTCTGCCCGATATAATCGGACAAAGTCTTAGGTCTCATGCGGTCGGCAAGCGGCGCATTACTGCTTTTGTTGGGAGTCAAATCAAACAAATCCATATATAGATTATACTATATCTGTATAGATAAAATCAAGCCTAATTGACGCAAAAGTCAAATAAATTCACTGCGAAATTGTGCGTTTGCGGCAATTTTACTGCTTATTATGTCTGACATAGTACTATAGATAATTATTATTTTTGCCGTTTTAGTGTAATTTTTTTGCCGTTTAGCGTAGGCGAAAGCCGCAAAGTGTCGGAATTATAGACAATATTGCCGACAATTACCTTCCAATCGCCCGATTTGACGGAATTATCGATTTTAACCGAAATATTGACCTCTCCGCGCCTTATATTCAGTTTTATCTCTTCAGTTCCGTCGGAAAGTCGGGGATTAAACCTGATTATATCGCCTTTGATTTCAATACCCAGCAGGCACTCTGTAATACACTTATACATCCAAGCGGCGGCACCGGTATACCAGCTCCAGCCGCCCTCTCCCGCGCGTTCGCCCGAATAAACGTCGGCAGAAACAACGTAAGGTTCGTTCTTATATTTGTTTACACCGTCGGCGGTCTTACAATGATTTATCGGATTTATCATGCTTAAAAGTTCATATGCTCTGTTATATTTCCCACTGAAAAAAAGAGCCGTGATATACCACACTGCAGCGTGCGTATACTGTCCGCCATTCTCTCTGATACCGCACGGATATTCGGAAATATACCCAATACCCGCACTTTTCTTTATGGGCGGATCGAGCAGCTTGATTATTCCGTTTTCTTTGTCCGCAAGACGCTTATAAGCGCTGTACAAGCTGAGCTCGGATTTTGCCGCAGGCGCAATTCCCGAAAGCGTGCCGAACGCCTGAGCCAACAAATCGATTTTACACTCTTCGCTGTTTATACTGCCGAGCACTAAACCGTCGTCGGTAACGGCGCGTCTGAACCATTCACCGTCCCACGCCTTTTCAGCGCCCGCCTTAAGTCTTGTCATAAGTTCGCGGGCACGTTCTTTATCTTTCGTATCCGAAAAGTAAGGCATGAATTTCTGAGCGGTCATATAAAGAAACATTGTCGCAAATACGCTTACGCCTTTACCCTTTATTCCCACTTCGTCCATTGCATCGTTCCAATCGCCGCCACCCATAAGCACCAAACCGCTTTCGTCTGTTTCAAGCGAAAAAATTGCGCGTTTGCAGTGCTCTGCAAGGCTAGCAGTATGCGCTGTTGACCCGGGAGCGTTATACAGCGATTTTTGATTTTTTTCCAAAGGCGTATCGTTCAAAAAACAAACACGCTCTGACAGTATTTTTTCGTCGCCCGTAAATCCGATATATTCGGCGGTAACAAACGGCAAAAACAATCGGTCGTCGACAATATGAGTTCTCACGCCGATATCGGGCTGATGCCACCAATGCTGAACGTCCCCTTCTTCGAACTGATGCGCAGCGCACTCGAGGATATGCTCTCTGACAAGTTTTGGAGAAAAATACATTACGGCAAGACAGTCTTGCAACTGATCCCTGAATCCGTACGCCCCGCCTGCCTGATAAAAGCCCGTTCGACCGAAAAAGCGCGAACAAAGCGTTTGATACGGTAACCACTTGTAAATATAATCCAAAGCGCGGTCTCCGCTCGAAATTGAAATCGGTGACAACGACGAATAACGTTTGTATGCCTTTTCTATCAACTCGTCCGCAAGCTCCGGGTGCGGTTCGTCCCCCGCCGACAGCGTAAAAACCACGCGTTTACGCTGTTTAGGCGCAATCGTCACCGCTACAGAATAAATAAGCGACGTTCCGTCTGTCTTTTCCAAATCGGAAATTTTCACATATTTACCGCGCTTATCTTGCATAGAACGACGCGAAAAAGAATATGACGCCAATTTTTCGGTACATTCTACGTAGCATTCCATTCCGTTCATAACGTTACGCGCTTTTATCGTGTCCCCCTCTACCGTAAAACTCAAAGACGGTGCGGTATTTTCGACGAAATCGCCCAACACCAGATCCAGCGCAAGCGCAATATCTATTTCGCGGATTAGCTCCCGAGCGTTTGTCAATTCCAACGAATAATATTTCACTGCCGTTCCGCCTATAAACTGCGTAAGCTCCGCCAAAACACCGTTGTAATTGCACGAATACCGCGTAAATCCGAACGAGTGCGTTACTATATACTTACACTCACGCACAATGGGCGAACGCGTCACCGACCACACTATTCCCGCTTCACCCAGAAACACACTTTCACCCGAGGGATCGAGCGTAGAATCGTTACTCCATTCGGTAATTTTATTTTCACGTGAATTCTTATAATAAGTGTAACCGCCGCCCGAGTCCGTCATGACCGTACCGAAATTTTCGATCGCTATAATATTACTCCAAGGCTTAGGCGCCGGCGCGTCGCTCACGTCGAGACAGTATGCCCCGTCCGCCGTAAACCCGCCCCTACCCGATTCGTAAGCTATCGGCGGAATTTCGAGAGGCGCGCACTCGTACGGTTTCTTAATCACGCTTATAGATTGTTTTAGCTCGCAGTTGGGTTTATATAACGGCAACGAATTCAATTCAATAGCTTTCAGCTTTTCCGCGTCCGTTTCTTCGTTAATCAACGTCACACAGCAACCGCAAGGCACTACACGCCTTAAACCGACACGCTCGACCGCCGCTTCGATTGCCTTGACAAGACCGGCAAGGTAGCCTTTATTTTCTCGGTAGCCGATTACCGTATTAAACTTAAAACCGAATTCATACAATGTTTTAAGCCGCGCAAAATCCGCTTCCGCACGCATTACGGAACGATCGTTCTCTATTCTCATAAACAGAGTGTGCACAGCAGTATTTACGATTTCGGCAGCCGACCTGTCCGCATACGAACCGACCGACTGAGCCAAAAGAGACGCAATATCCGCCGTCCTTGCGTCTATACATCTATCGGGAGCCACGGTAATGCCGTCACGCACGAAAAAGCCTCTCACGTTAACAAGCGCAAGCTCACGGTTAAGCTCCTCATCAGACCGCGCTGATATAAGCGAAAACCAAACCTCACACTCTCCGCCCGCTTCGAGATTGAGTTCTACACTTGCCGAAAGACACGGGTCGAGAACGTCACCGAAACTAACACCATTATGTCGCTTGTAAAAATTGGCACGCGAAGTTTCAAAGGAATATTCGGTGGCACCCGCTACCGTCATAGCCGCATACAGTCCGGTTTTCTTTCTATACGCAACTGCCGCTTTTTTGTTTTCCGAAAGCTTTGTCGACACAAACATGTTGTTATACTCACGGTGCGCAATATCATGATTATGCTCGTCAAGCACAATTTCGGCAATACCCTTAAGCGTACAGGAAAGCGGCCTGTCGGTCAGATTGGTGAGCCTTACTTTTCGCGTTTCGCCAAGCACGGACGATGTTACTCTCGCCGTAACAACCGCCGAAATAACTGGCGACGAAAACTTGAACTCTGCGTAAGAGGCTCCGAAGTATGCGTCTGTTTCACCCGTCAAATCATAGCTTACATTATTCACTTGAGCAAAAATCAAAAATCCCGTATCGATGCGTTTGCGCGTCAAACAAAAGTTTCCCAATGCGGAAAAACCTCGTCCGCGCTCGTCAATCAACATTTTATAGCCGTGAGCCGTGTATAAACCGAATGTCCTTCTTTCGTAATGCTTATTTACGATTTTACCTTGCGGCAGCATATAACCGTTTTTAACGATGAACTTTTTCTTAGACATCTTAGCGCGCTCGAAAGGCGCGGAAAGCAAAAGTTCCGCCGCACGAACGGGAGGCAAAGCTTTAAGTGAGTCTACAACAGCATTCTTACACAGATAGTTACATATTGCCCCGAGACACATGCCTTGATGGTGAGCCATAAAACTCGTTACAATGCCCTCGTTCTCCACAGCTTCGTACAAGCCGTACTTGCCCAAAATCTTGTTTGCTAAAAATGCTCCGATATTCTTCTCCTCTTTTTCGGGTGCAAAGCCTACGGCAAGCAAACCGGCATACGGCGAAACGGTTTTTCCTTCACTGTATTCGGAAAGCGAAATCTCGGGAACACCGAAAGCGCGGTAACGGTAATCGCCGTTATCCTCGTAGCTTAAGTACTGACTTTCTGACACTCCCCAATACTTTAAGTTTTTATTTTTCGCATATTTAAGCTGAGCCTTTACTGCATTTGCCGCCGACACATAGCACGCCGTGCCGCGTTGATAATCGAAAAACATGGGTGCCAGCAAATATTCGAATGCTCCGCCCGTCCATGAATACAGCGTTCCGCCCGCATACTTAACGCCTCTGCGACCTAAATTGTACCACGCAGAACGTGAAATTTTGCCCAAGCCTATCCCGACAAGATAAAGAATTGACGCCTCACTTGCCGCCAAATCGTAATGTCCGTCAAACCTCTGCTCATTAGACATAAAACCGATATGCATAAGTCCGCGCTCGGCATCAAACAACGCATTTAAGTCGGTTCCGTTTATTATCCCGTCGATTTTTGCTTTAGTTTCGTTGTCGGCATAGGTTTTGGCAAGAAGCAACGCACACAAAAAATTGCCGCTGTCCACAGAAGAAACATACGCAGGCGGTAGCACTCTAAGAGTTTTGATATCGTACCAATTATACAAATTTCCCCGCCACTTGGTCACTTTTTCCACCGTACCGATAATATCGGCGACAAAGTGCGCCGCCTTGGCTTCGTCTATTATATTGAGTGTTTTTGCGGCAAACGCAGCAACTATCGCCATACCGATATTCGTGGGCGAGGTTCGATCGCAAAAGCCGCGGTTTTCGCGTTCAGAATAATTATCGGGCGGCAGAAAATTATTATCTGCCGTGCACGACTCGGCAAAATAATTCCACGTTCTTACCGCAATCAGATTTAAAGTATCTCCGAACTGAGTACAAACCGCTTTTTTCTGCTTTTTCTCTCCCAGTAACGAGCAAAGCGGCGCACCCATAACGAACAAACCGCCCAAAATATACAACGAATAATCTCCGTACAAAAAAGCGTTTGCTACGATAAATCCGAATCCTACCGTTAAAAGAATCAGCGTTGCAATACCGTTTTCGCTTCCGCTGTGTGCAAATACTTTCCATTCGAGCAGATTTTTATGCCGCATAAGTCTCAGTAACGTAATCAAAACCGACCAAAGGTTACACAATGCCGTGACAGGCAATATCGCGATTTCAAACAATACGATAAGCAAGGATTTTGCCGCGGCTTTAATGCTGAACGACAGCATCGGCACAGTAAACGCGATACTTAAAATATACGGCGCGAATGCAATTAACAATAAAGCCCACGTTATCGGCGAAAACAAAGCGGTAATCAACAGTGCAAGCGATACAATCGGAACAATCGACGCCAGCATATTCAAAAATATATGCCACTTCTGTATAGCAGAAAGCGGATTCCGAGTTTTTTCTCCGTTGCGGTTTTTTACACGTGAGAACAGCCAAGGCAAAAGCTGCCAGTCTCCCCTCAGCCAACGCTGATTACGCGTATTAAATGCCGAATAATTATCCGGATAAGTATCGAGCGCGGTTTCGTCGCACACCGCGCACCCGGCATATGCGCCTTCGATAAAATCATGACTTACAATACGGTTGTCGGGGAATGCGTCCTTAACGGCTGCATCGAACTCCTGCACCCTGTAAATTCCTTTGCCCGTATAGTTGCCCGACGAAAACAGATCGCTGTGAACGTCGTTATGATGATTGGAATAGGAATTAAGCCCCATTCCGCCCGACATTAAGCGAGAAAAATAAGTCGCGTTCGCACTTTCGGGCAACGTACGCATGCGAAGCGAAACAACGTTTTTGTCGCGATTATACGGATGTTCCATTATTTCTACAAGCTGTGTCGCGCAATTAAAAAGCGTATCGCTGTCTATCGCGATAACGTATTTTTTTACGTAACTGTTTCCTTTTATAACCGTAAACGGCGAGCTGTCACTGCGCAGAATCAACGAATTGAGATCCAACAGCGCCCCGCGCTTTTTCTCCCAGCCCTGATAACGCTGCTTCTCTTTTAAGTAACTGCGCCGTCTTACCAAAATGTTAAACCTGTCAGCGTCTAGCCTACCAAACTCCTCTTCAAGTGCAGACAGAATTTCTCGGTCGGAAGGCGCGGTTTCGTTTTTTGCGCTCATAAGGTCCACTAAAAGCGTATATGAAAAACGCGCGTCAGGGTTTGCGCAAGCAACGGTTTCAAGCATAAAAACCGCGTCTTTAACTTCCTCGACAGACGCTATCAATCGTGAACAGACTATATTTGCACCCGCATCATTCGGTATAAACTTAACGTCCTTATATGGAATTATGCGTTTACGTGAAATAAATGATAAAAAATAGTTAACTACTCTATCCGAAACGGCGAGCGCGATAGGCAGACACAAAACGAGCGTAACGATTTTTAAGTACGGAACAAAAAACCAAACGCTTGCAGCCAATGCCGCTGCTAAAATAAGTTCTGTCAATATAAGCGCCGATACCGCCGCTCTGCCCGCTTTTTTTACAAGCACAACGTCGCCGAGCGGACAACCCGACTCAAGCGAACGGGCAAACGCATCGAAAGCAACGGCAAGCTCGGTTTTCTTCTTACGGCGCGCAATGAAAGCCACGCGCGAAAGATAAAGGTTTTTCGTTTCAAGCGTGCTTTCGAGATAATCGCTCACCTTTTCAGAAGCGAAATATCGGTCCACGGGCGAAAGCGAGAAAATATACTCGCCGTTAAGCCATTGCGGCAATGAAAACAAGGTTTTTACTCCCGATGCCACCGACGAATAGTACTGAGATATAAATGCGTAATAGTCATCTATCCTTGCCGAGACATCTATCCCGTTATCTCTGCAAAGCGCAATGAGTTCGCTTTTAAAAGTATCGTCGGCGCGTTCCCACAAACCGAAAACATACGCAGTACTTTGTAATAAGTCGACGTTCACACGCGACGCGCGGGCATCGGAATTTCCGTAAATAATCCGCTCGTTTATCTTAATGCATTTAGAAGCATAAACGGTGAGAAATTCGAGCACGGCAAACTTCAACGCCGCCTCAAAACAGCAGATTTCGGCATAATCAAGCGGACATTCGTAATTGAAAAGCCGTACGCAGTCGCGCACAACTTCCTTATCCGCAAAACCGTCGTTGGATTTTACTATCAGCTCACACAGACGGTAAACGCGCGGTAACCCCTCAAAGTGTGGCAATGCCGCAAAATCACGTACGTATTTTTTTAAGTTTCCGACCTCTTCCGAGATTTTATGATAATTATCGAAAAGCTCGCACTCGAAACGGGCAAGCTTTATGCCCGCCTCGTGTTTTTCGGCTATTACCTTATAAGCCGAAGCAAGTTTTTTGTTAATTATCCCGATAGGCAATCCGCAACCGCTTTTATCGGAATTGCGGCAATTTTTACCCAATTCCGCCACCATAATGCGCAAATTTTCCTCCGAAGTAGGCGCACGCAATGTAAAATCGGGCATGGGCGCGGGCATAAGCAAGATTATTAAAGTGACGGCAAGTATAGCCGCAACCGCTATCGGGATTGCATAATACAACATAAAAGCTCCGTAAAACGTTTTACACTGATTATGCTCACAGATATGACGGTATAAACCTATACGTAACAAAAAAAGGATCAAAACTTTTACGTCTTGACCCTTTTTGCTGTTGTGTTTAACTTAATCAGTCCTTATCGTTAAGGCATGCGATACCGGGAAGTACCTTGCCTTCGAACAGTTCAAGCGAA
>CAZBTB010000054.1:0-7852 GCA_964494605.1 uncultured Lachnospiraceae bacterium | reverse complement strand
CATTGTAATGTCATTTCGAGCGAACGAAGCGATAGCGGAGTGATGAGAAATCTCAACCTATTTAAATCAAAAAACCGCAGGTACACTGCGGTTTTTCCTTGTTTAATTAAATTCATTCGGGGCAAAATTCGCAAACGCGAAAACCGTCGCATTTCGGTGCGACTCGGACCTATTTGCAATGAGGAGGCGTTTTTAAGCTTCCTTGCCCGTGTTTTTTGATTTATCCACGTGCAACTCTTTGAGTGCGTCGGTCATGCTCTCCAACATCCGAGTGAATTCGTCCACTCTGCTTTTACCGACGCGCGCAACAAATTCATCGACAAAGCCTTCCACCTTTCCGAGCTTCGAATCGATAAATTTCAACCCCTTGTCGGTAATACGGACGTTTATCTTGCGTCTGTCTCCCTCGATTTTATCCAACAGAATCATATCTTTCTTTGTAAGGCTGTTGATAATAGCCGTTATTCTTCCCTTGGTAACGCCCAATTCATCGCTTAAGACCGAAGGGGTAGCGGGTTTTTCGCCGTATTCTTTAAGCGTAAGCAAAAACGCGGTTTCGCCCTCTAAAAAGCCCGAAAGCTCACTGATTGCGGGGAGCTTGTAAATTTCGCGAAGCGCAACGCAAAGTTTGTCAACCGATTTGTTCATTGTTTTTCTCCTTGTATTTCTCCGACGCGTATGTTACGCGCGGTTTTGACCGTTGGTGTTAGGTAATTTCTTACCGAATTGGATTATAATATCTTTTCGTTGTTTTGTCAAGAAGTAAATGCCGATTTTACTGTAATTTCATCTTTCTTTCAACTTCGGACAAAATCACTCCAAGAACATAATACAGCCAAATCCCAGATAAAGTCAACAGTTTTACCGTAATATGTCTAATAAAATCACACTGCATTTCAAATTTCCGATCGAAAATCAAAAAAACCGATAAAAACGGAACCTCTGTTGAAGTTCCGTTTCAGGTAGTATTATTTCTTATCCGACTCCGCGTTCTTTACCAACAAATCGCGGATCTGACGCAACAGCTCTTCCTGCGTTTCGGGAGCGTTTGCTGCGGCTTCCTCGGCGGCGCGCTTAGCCTCTTCTTCGGCGGCTTTGTCGCGCTCGGCGGCAGCGGCTTCGATCTGTTTAACGCTCATGCCCGACTTACGCATTCTGAAATACTCTTTCTTTTCGTATCCGAAATACTTGGGCTGAAGCGAGTTGTGCACTTTGTTGAGCATTCTTACGATACAGAACAGAATA
Organism: uncultured Lachnospiraceae bacterium; assembly: GCA_964494605.1. Lineage (GTDB taxonomy): Bacteria > Bacillota > Clostridia > Christensenellales > Pumilibacteraceae > UBA10677. The sequence goes on along the minus strand of CAZBTB010000054.1, from coordinate 6,607 downwards.
AACGCAACCAGAATAAAGTTGATAATAGCCGTTATGAACGCACCCCAATCTATGTAAATGGACTTGGTCATATCGACTGCGCCCGTCGCGTCCTTAACTTCTTTGAGCATGGTAACAGCCGTTTCCAGCCCCGCACCGTCGCCCGTTCCGAGCGCGAGCAGCCAGTTAATGAGCGGCTGGAAAATCTGATTGGTCAAAGCGGTGACGATTGCGGTGAACGCTCCGCCGACGATAACGCCGACAGCCATGTCGATAACGTTTCCGCGCGTTATAAACGCCTTAAACTCCTGAAAAAACTTCTTCATTACACTTTCTCCTTTTGTAAATCTCTATTATATATTTTAATATCAATTTTACATAAAGGCAAGCGAAATGACGCCGCAAGCAGAAATTACTTTATCTTAAGCTTATTGCTGTCGGCAAGCAACAGACTGAACAGTCCGCCCTGAACGGTACGGTTGCGAAACGAGCAAATTCCGAATTTGGTTTCGTTATTGTACCACCAGCCCGCTTTGGCGTCGGTAACGAACGTCCAATCGGAGAATGGAATACGTTGGGGAGTTTCGCGCAGGAACTTAGCCAGGGGCGCAAGCATTTTCTTGCGTTTCTCGGTGCTGTCCGTAAGCGTAGCCGCCCATAAAACCCAATCGGTTTTGGTAAACTCCGCGCGGTTATCGAGCGCGATTCCGTATTTTTCAGCGTGCTCGATATAGTAATCGGTTTCTGTTTCGCGCACCTCGCCGTCGAACAGCCCCGTTCCGAACACAACGTCGAACATCATGTTGTACTTTAAGCTGAACGTATCCTCCGATCCGCCGAAGGTGAGCGGTGTGTGCTTGCCTTTTTCGACGCACATTTTCTTCCACTCGGCGGCGTACTCGCGCGCGATCTTTCCGTACTTTTCCGCCTCGTTCGCTTTACCCAGCTTTTCGCAGATTATCGAGTATGCCATAATGCCCACTATGGCTTTTACGGACAGATTGACGTTTTGGTCGAGATGTCCCGCAAAATCGTCGGTGCACAGCTGATCGCCCGGCTTAAGTCCGAATTTAACGAGGTATTGCACCCAACTGCTCAGCGCGCCGAAATTGTCGTTTGCTATTGTCGTATCGCCGTCCGCCAAAAGCGTCGCCGCCGTCATGATCAGCATATTGCCGCACTCTTCAACGGGCATCTGGTATTTTTCTATAAACGAGTTCTTTTCGTAACGGAGATTGTAAATCGGCACAAGATTGCCGATAATCGTTTTTCCGTCCTTCGTCTCCCAGTTGCTGCCGTCGACGATCTTCTTTCCCTTATCCCGATTCGCTCCGTACACGTTGCCCACGCACCACGGGTAAGTTCCCGCGTCGTGCGGCGCGAAATCGTAATTCCACACGGGCTTTGCGTTAAACTCGAATATGGGGCGCATCATACCCTTTACAAGCTCGGGGTTATACAACAAATACAGCGGAGTGGACGGATAGCTGACGTCCACGGTCGCTATACATCCGTTGGAGTGACATTCCTTGCTCAAAAACAGAATTTCGCCTTTTCTGTTCTTGACGAGCTTATGCGCGCCCACCGACTGACGCAGTCCCGCGTACAGTATCAGAAGATAGTCTTCACCGTACTTTTGGGCGCGTTTTTTGAGGTCGTCATCGAATTTGTTGAGCTCGCCGAGTATTTTATCGTGATTTTCGTGCGAATAAATAATCGCGTCAAAAACGTCCTTGCCGTCATCGAACCAATAGCCTCTTAAGAATTCGCCGTAATAGAATATGGACACCAAATCGTCGAACGCCAGCATGAATTTGCCGCTTACGGGTTCGGAGCAGTTCTCATATACGTTTTCGGACGCCAGAAATACGTCGCCGTCGGGCGGTATCAGACCGTACTCGCCCAACGTCATCGTAAACTCGAGATCTCCGCCGCCCACGTACTTTTTCACGGCCTCCGCGCCGGTCAAGAACGAGTTTTCTCCTATTAAATACCAATAGCCCCACTCCGCCGCGGTGCTGTCCGCCGCCTGGGACATAATCAGCTGTTTTTTAAGCCCCATCCAGGCGCACTCGCCCATGGGCAGATCGTGAACTCCGCCGCGCACCGTCATTTTCTCGCGGTCGTAACAGATTTCCTCGCCTACGAACAGCGCCACCGAAACCTTTTTATATTGCTTTTTGGGTTTGAACTCGTAATCGAGGAAGCACACGGGACAGCTCATCAGCTCGAGGTTATCGGGCGGCAGCGGCGAAACGAAGCTGACCGAAAAATCGAAGTCGGCGCATGTAAACCCGTAATCGGTGGTAAACGCCGTCAAGCTCACGCTTTTCTGCTCCAAATTAACCGCCCCGTCGACTTTTCCCATAAAGCAATAGGTTTTGCCGTCGGCGTTTATAAGCCCGTAAATGCGGCGTTTTAAGCCGTTCCAAAACTCTGTGTCGCTTTCGTTGAGCTTGTCGGTAGTCGACCAGATCGAGAAAAACGGGTCTTTGACGAACAGCGGATAAGCAGGCAAAAGCCGTTCCGCCGAGCTTATTTTGTTAAATGCCATAATCATTCTCCTTGTTGTTTCCGTGAGGATTTTCGATGTTTTCAGTATATCGCTTTTTTCACATAAATTTCAACAAAAACAGACACTTTTTCTCTCGAAAAAAATTGACAAATCCTCTTGTCCTGTGATACAATGTGTTCGAAGCGTCAAGGAGAAGATCGGAACTTGGTAATTACGGGTATAAGACATTATTGGCCGGAAAAAAAAGGCTTTAATTTACGGCGGACAATAGGCTTGCCCGAGTATACTTTTTTGCACCTTTTCGGTTCGGTAACGCTAACCGTAAACGGCGAAGCTATTCATACCGAACCCCATGCCGTAATTATCTTAAAGCCCGACACGCCGTACGGCATCTATTCACCCGACGGCGACCTGATTCACGACTGGTTTCATTTTACGGGTGACGACGCCGATACGCTTATTTCGGGCGCGGGTCTACGGTACAATACCGTCTATTACCCAAAAACCGATTCGTTTATCACCGATACGGTCAAGCTTATGGAAAAAGAGTATTTCGGCGGCGAAGCTTTTTCCGACGAAATCAGCGCCGCCTACACCGATATTCTTTTTAAGCTTATCGCCCGAGCGCTAAAGCCTACCGCGTCCGAAATTTCCGTAGACGCAGGAACAGAGGAACGCTTTAAAAAACTGCGCGCACGCATTTTTTCCAATCTCGACCGAACCTGGACGGTCAGTGACATGGCGGCAGAGGTGAATTTGAGCGAATCTCGCGTTTACACGCTTTATAAGGCGATTTTCAGCACTACACCCAACCAGGACCTTATTTTGGCCCGCATGGACCTAGGCAAACGCCTTTTATCTCAAGAAAATTTCTTATCCGTTTCGGACGTTGCCTCCGAGTGCGGCTACACAAACGAATTCCACTTTATCCGTCAATTCAAAAAGCACGTTGGAATTACCCCCAAGCAATACGCCATCAGAAACCGCGAAAAGTAATTTATATATGTTTTCATAACTATATTTGAGAGGTTATAATGAACCAACTGGACTTTACAATATTCCTATATCCTGCGTTGTTGCTGTGCGTCGGCTTTATCTACGTGCTATGCAGTAAGTTTTCCAAACCCAACTTTTATATCGGCTACCGAAATAAGCTCAACCGCAAGAACGAAACTCTTTGGAAAATATCCAACTTTGTTTCCGGTACAACATTCCTCTGCTTTGCTTTTTTCCATTGCTGTATCTGCCTCGCATTAATAGCCATTAAATATATCGCACACTGCGAAGAACAACTCTCGCTTACCGTTCTCATCATCATATCCCAATGTTTATTTCTAATTGAAATGTTCGTCGTGATTTTAATAACCAATGCCTTTACGGCGTGGGCAAAAGAAAAACTAAAAGGCTCTTCACCGGATGAAGAAGATTATTGATAAAAAGCCTCTGTCACTTCGGCAGGGGCTTTTCTTGTGGATAATTTGTTAATATACTGTGGATAACCCCTGTATAACCCCCAATTTGTCCACATTAAGCTGTGGATTGAATGTTTCACGTGAAACATTCGGGTTTCCGATAATCGGTTACATTACAACTGTTTCACGTGAAACATAAAACAACAATTAACATCGAAGTTTCACGTGAAACATAAGAAAAACGCCTTGCGCGACTATGCGCAAGGCGTTTTATGTTATATTTTACAGTTCTTTAGGGTCTCCGTTGCTCGGAATGTAATACTTTTCAATCGTTTCGAGTATTTCGCATATTCTGTCAAGATCGTCTCTGTTATAGTAATCTATGTAAATTCTGCCTTTGCGATCGTTGCCCAGTGCCGATACCTTTGTAGCGAATGTGCGTTGCATTCTCGAAACCATATCCTTTAATTCTACGCTTTGTTCGGGCTTCGGCTTAACGGGCTTGGGATTGAGATAATTTTTAACTATTTTCTCGAATTCGCGCACGGTTACTTTATTATCAACACCCATAGACGCCAATTTCAACTGATCGGCAGGGTCGACTACCACAACCAAGCAGCGCGCATGACCGGGGGATAATTTGCCCGATTCAACCAAATCTATAACGGGCTTGGTAAGCGTCAAAAGTCTGAGCGTATTTGCAACGGCAGGGCGGCTCTTGCCGATACGGTCGGCAACCTGCTCCTGCGTATAGCGGTATTCATCCATAAGCTGACGAATAGCAACCGCAGTTTCTATAGGATTGAGGTCCTCGCGTTGCAAGTTCTCGATAAGCGATATTTCTTTAACTTGCTGAGGCGTATAGTCGCGCACAATAGCAGGGATAGTGAGCAAGCCCGCCTTTTTGGAAGCTCGCCATCTGCGTTCGCCCGCAATTATCATATAGCGTCCGTCGGGTTGACGCACGACTATAATAGGGGAAATAACGCCGTGAATGCGAATACTGTTCGCCAATTCACTCAACGCAACTTCGTCGAAATTCTTACGCGGTTGGTTCACGTTGGGGTCAATCTGCGAAATCGGTAATTCCTTTGCCGAATCGCCTGCCTCGGGTTCTTCTTTTACGACGGATTCTTCGTCGCGAAAGCTCAAATCGTACTCCGTTTCCGACCCGCTCAATAACGCGCTTAAACCGCGTCCCAATCCTTTTTTAAGTGCCATACCGATAGCCACTCCTTTTTACGTTATGATAAAATAACTAAAATCTTATAACTTTTTTATATTATACTCGAAAATTGTCGATTAGTCAACGGTATAAGCAAAAAAGTCTTTTATTTATATTTTAATTATGATATAATAACTTAAATTAAAAGATTTAGGGCAAAATTTACGTAAATTTACAAGTCTGCTCGATAAAGGTTAAAAAGCCTTAAAATCGGGTATTTTTCGCGAAAAAAGCGCTATTTTTAAGGTTTTTCGGTAAACCGTAGCAATTAAAAATAGTCACTCAGACGCGCTGAGACGCAAAACTTTTTCGGGTTTGATAATTTTCCCAAGAAAAACGGACAAGTTTTTCAAAGTTTTGGTTATGTTTTAATAGATAAAATCGGAAAACTTATTTTCAACACAAAAAATTCACTCCGATTTAACAATAACGGTTTGATTTCGCTTGATAATCAAGTCCAAAATATGGTATACTATAATTCAGTCACAGTATATGACTCTAAAGCGGCGGGACTCCGATCCCGTCACGGAGGTTAAGAATTTGAAATCAAGCACAAAAGGTCTGATTACGGTTATCGTCGTGTTGTCCGTCTTTGCGATATTCGGACTGTTTTTCCTTTTCCGCGATACTACCACTCAAATCAGCATAACCGAAATGAAGCAGAAGATCGACGCAGGTCAGGTTGCCGAGATTTCCATTAACAACGACAACGTATCTTTACGCACCAACAGCGAAAAAAGATATAATTTTTCGGTACACTTACAACAGAACAACTCGTCCTTCCCCTTTGCCGAGCGCGATAAGGACGGAAAGCTCGTTCTGGACGAAAACAACAACTTTAAGATTTTATATCAGGCGGAAAATCTCACCGATTATATAAACTACTATAACGACTATGCGAACGCTTACAACCAAGCACACCCCAACAGCACGCAGATGGTTGTTATCAAGCTGCACCAGAACGACCGTAACGCAGGCAGTATCTGGTCGACAATCATTCCTATCGTCGGTTTCGTGTTACTCGTCGTTTTCGCCATTATACTGTTCCGCAGCATGGGCGGCGCAAACAAGCAGGCAATGAACTTCGGCAAGTCCCGCGCAAGCGCGCAAAGCAACGTCAAAGTTCGTTTCTCGGACGTAGCGGGCGCGGAAGAAGAAAAGGAAGAGCTTAAGGAAATCGTCGAGTTTTTGAAATCTCCGCAAAAGTTTACCGCGGTGGGCGCGAGAATCCCTCACGGCGTTCTTCTCGTCGGCCCTCCCGGCACGGGTAAAACATTGTTTGCAAAGGCCGTTGCGGGCGAAGCGAACGTTCCGTTCTTCTCGATCTCGGGCTCCGATTTCGTCGAAATGTACGTGGGCGTGGGCGCAAGCCGCGTGCGCGACCTATTCGACAACGCAAAGAAGAACATGCCCTGCATAATCTTTATCGACGAGATCGACGCAGTCGGACGTCAGCGCGGCGCAGGCCTGGGCGGC
>CAZBTB010000053.1:0-7918 GCA_964494605.1 uncultured Lachnospiraceae bacterium | reverse complement strand
GGCATTGACGTAATACTTACCAACGACTATCTCACTATCGCCAACGCCGCAAAAGACCACCTATACAGAAAGAAATAAAATAACGAGGTAAACCTTAATGAAAGCATGCGTAATTCAAACCGAATACTCTCTTGACCCCAAGCGCGCCGACGAGCTGTTCGCCAAAACGTTGGCTCAGCTTGACGAGTGCGACGAAAGCCTTGACCTGATTGTGCTGCCCGAGTACAGCGAGCTTTCCGCAGTCGTAAAGGACAACGAGAGCTTTTACTCGCTTATCGACAAATACAACGCCGTAATCCTGAAAAAAGCGCAGGACACCGCCGTACACTGCAACGCGTTGGTGTTTGTCAACTGCGCTCATAAGACCGAGGGCGGCTACCGCAACACGACGCACGCGATTTCGCCCCGAGGAGAGGTTATCGGACGCTATTATAAAGCGCACCCCGCTCCAGGCGAAGCGACGAGCTCAGCCGAAGGCGGTCGCGGCATGGATTATATGTACAGCTACGAATATGCCGAGCCCTACGTTCTCGAATACGACGGCGTCAGATACGGATTTCTGACCTGCTACGACTTTTATTTTTACGAGAACTACGCTTCGCTCGCCAAACAGAATCTCGACATAATCATAGGCTGTTCGCACCAACGCTAGGATACGCATCTTACGCTCGACTTTTTCGGGCGGTTCCTCGCCTACAATACGGGCGCCTATCTGGTTCGCGCTTCCGTTTCTTTGGGAGCAGATTCGGAAACATGCGGCTCGAGCATGATAGTAGCGCCGTCTGGCGAAATGCTTCTCGACATGAAAAACAAAGTCGGGCCGGGGATTGCCGAGTTCGACCCGCATAAAAAACATCTTAAGCCCATGGGCTTCAACCGTCCATTGGGTCAGCACCGCGAATACATCGAAGAAGGCAGACGTCCGTGGTTGTACCGCCCGGGCGGCGCGGCGGTAATTGCCGACGACAAGCACCTACCCTATCCCCGAATCTGCGCACACCGCGGTTTCAGCACGGTTGCGCCCGAAAATAGCCTGCCCGCATACGGCGCGGCGGTAGCTCTCGGTGCGAAAGAAATCGAGTTCGACCTGTGGCGCACGAAGGACGGCGAATACGTTTCCATTCACGACTGCGAACTCGAACGCGTTTCCAACGGCACGGGCTACGTATGGGACTATACGCTCGAACAGCTGCGCGCTTTCGATTTCGGCGTAAAGACGGGCGAACGCTTTAAAGGACTGCGTATTCCCACGTTCGAGGATATTCTCAAAAAATTCGCCTGCCAGACGATAATGAATATTCACGTAAAGGAATTTCCGTTTACGCCCGACGACGTGAAAAAGATTGCCGCGCTTATCAGAAAGCACGACTGCCAAAAGCACTGCTATATAATGAGCCGCCAGGACGAAGTCTTGAAAATGTTCGGTGAGTTTGCGCCAGATTTACAGCGTTGCCACGGCGGCGGATTTTCGGACGATATCTGGGAAATGGTCGACCGTGCTATAGAACTCGGCTGCAAAAAAGTCCAATTCTTTAAGCCCTACTTCAATCGGGAAATGATCGATAAGGCGCACGCGCACGGAATTATCTGCAACGTCTTTTGGTCGGACGATCCCGAAGAAACCAAACAATTCCTAGACATGGGCATGGACGTTATACTTACCAACGACTTTCTCAACGTCGCCAACGCCGCAAAAGACTACCTGAGCAAAAAGAAATAAGGCACAAACTTCGGTTTTATAAAAACAAATTTCAGGAGGATTAAAAAATGGCATTCGCATTAGTACTCGGATTTTTATTTGCCACACTTTGTGTGGCGGGTTGGGTGGTCTTCGGCATAAGCACCCACAAGATATATCGCGGCGAAGAAGCCGTCGGCTGGACTATCGGCAGATGGGCAAGCCTAAGCGTAGCAATAGTGTTCGCTGTTCTCACAATCTTATTGCCGGGCAGCTTTCATACGGTCGACACGGGCGAAATCGCCGTAGTAAAACATCTCGGGCAAATCAGAGACGTACATACGGCAGGAACGTATTTCGACTTTTGGATAACCGAGAATTACGAGAGATACGACGCAAAAGTGCAAACTCTCGACATTCAGGATTCGGCGTATTCGAAAGACGCCCAGACCATGAATCTGACGATGACGGTTCAATATCAGATAGATACGGTCAAGGTTAAAGAGATTGCCACAACTTACGGCTCTCTCGACGCTTTGTCGAGTAGAATCCGCAGCGTATCGATAGAACGCGCAAAATCCGTTCTTTCAAGCTACTCTGCCATGACTATCATCGAAACCCGAGCTTCGATTTCTCCCGAAGTCGAAGAAGCAATCAAGCTCGTCATATCGGAAAGCTATTTCGTGACCGTAAACACCGCGGTATTGACTAATATCGATTTCTCAGACGCTTTCGAACAAACCGTCGAACAGAAAATGATTGCCGAGCAACAGCAGTTGCAGGCACAATACGAAGCCGAAAAAGCAAAGATCGAAGCCGCGGCTGCGGCTGAAATTGCGGAAATCGAAGCCAAGGCGTCGCTTGCCGTAGCTAAGTTAGCCGCCGATGCCAAGATAGCTGCCGCCGAAGGTGATGCAACCGCTCAAGTGAAAATCGCTCAAGCCGAAGCGAACGCAACCAAACTAAAATCCATCGAAGTCGCGCGTATGCTCGGATTCGATATCGTCTCTAACGAAATCACTTCCGAGGACGGCGAAACAAGCATCGAATACACTATCGACTTCAAAAACAAAACAGCCGAGGAAATCGCCGTAATAGCCGATTATCTAAAGTACATCGAGTACCTTTCGAAGTGGAACGGCGAGCTGCCCGACGTAGTTACCGGGGACTCGGCAACCATAATAATTCCTCAGCCCTAAAGGCGCGGTAAACCACCCTGCTCTTCGGACGAAATTAGACCGCTGCGTGCATTTTCGCGGCGGTCTGTTTTTATAAAGTGGAGATTACCAATTAAAACACGTCCATTTCGCCAAAAATAGGGTAATTTTTGTCTTTTCCAACCGTAAGTTGGAAAACTTCAACCCCTTATTGTTGTAATATTTCGCCCGATATGCTACAATTATCGCATAAATAAACGGAGGAATGAACCATGAACGAATTCGGCGCATTACTATTTAAATTACGCAAGGATAAAGGCTGGACTCAAACCGAGCTTGCCGATAAACTGAACGTTACGAACCAAGCGGTTTCGAAATGGGAAACGGGCGAAAGCTATCCCGAAATGCCGCAGCTACTCAAATTATCCGAGCTGTTCGACATAACCGTCGACGACTTACTCAAAGGCAGAATAACCCCGAAAACGTCACTGCAGCCGACCGAACCGAAAAACAATAAGCCGAAAAGCTGGGCGGCAAAGTTCGCTCTCTTTATTTCGGCAGGACTGTTTCTCCTGTTTGCCGGCATAATAACCTGCGTAGTCACGGGCGTGATTTTCGAAAACAACGAAGTTTACGCACTTATCGGCGTCGTAGTCATGCTCGTGCTTATCGCGCTCGGCGTGTCGCTGTTCGTTTCGGGCGGAATATTGGATACTTACTATTATCTGGACGTAGCAAACGGCAATCATAAAAACAAGGTCGTTGTCTTTGCCCTTTCGATTGCGTCGGGCGTAACTCTGTGCATACTTGCCTCCGCTTCGTTCGCCTCGATGGGATTTTTCGCGATACCGAGCCCCGGGTCGATTTCAATGCTCGTAACCGGATTTCTGCTTATTGCCGCCGCCGTGATAATATTCGTGTTTTCGGGAATCAGCTGGTCGGCATACGTCGACGAACTGAAAAATCAGAACGTTGCCTTACCCGAGAACGGACACGAGCATAAAGAAGGCGCAGCACGTTTTTCGGGCGTTGTAATGCTGACCTGCACGGCAATTTATCTGGTACTGGGCTTCGCCCTTAATCTGTGGCACCCGGGTTGGGTGATTTTCCCCGTCGGCGGAATAATCTGCGGAATCCTGGGCGCAATAGACAAAAGCAAAAAATCATAAAACGCGGACAACCCGAATAAAGATAGTACGGGTGAATTTTATGTTGGAACTCGTACTGTCTTTTATTATAGGGCTTTCGGTAGTGTGTTTAATCGGCATGCTGTTTTCGCTTAAAACAAAAGGGATATTCCGCATAGCCGTCAATTCGGTTGCGGGCGCGGTTGCACTCATAGTTTTATCGCTGTTTAAGATAGCGATTTTACCCGTCAATCCGATAACGGCGTTAATCGTGGGACTTACGGGCGTTCCGGGGCTTATAGGGATTTGGCTGATTACGGTTTTTCTGTGAAAACCGCCTATTAAGATTGACAAAAACACGCTTAAATTATATAATATTGCTATCTATATCGGGAGTAATATTATGGCTAAGGAAAAAGAATTCGTAAAAGAGATTGCCGACATCGAAACAGATTTCGCGCAGTGGTACACCGACGTCGTCTTAAAGACCGAGCTTGTCGACTACGGTCCCGTAAAAGGCACCATGGTAATCAGGCCTTACGGCTACGCTATTTGGGAGAACATTCAGCACGAGCTTGACCGCCGTTTTAAGGAAACGGGACACCAAAACGCGTATTTCCCCATGCTTATCCCATACAGCTATCTCATGAAAGAGGCGGAACACGTCGAAGGCTTTGCCCCCGAGGTTGCAATAGTTACTAAAGCGGGCAACAGCGATCTAGCCGAACCGCTCGTCGTTCGCCCCACAAGCGAAACCATAATCTGCGAAATGTACTCCAAGTGGGTACAGTCATACCGCGACCTTCCCATGCTTATCAATCAATGGGCAAACGTAATGCGTTGGGAAAAGACCACTCGCCCCTTCTTGCGCACTAGCGAGTTCCTTTGGCAGGAGGGGCACACTCTTCACGCCACCGAACAGGAAGCGGAGGAAGAGACTCTCAAAATGCTCAACGTTTACGCCGAGTTCGCCAAAAACGTTCTCGCAATGCCCGTGCTTATAGGACAGAAATCCGAAAAGGAAAAATTTGCGGGTGCAAAAGCCACCTACTCCATGGAAGCCATGATGCAGGACGGCAAGAGCCTGCAAGCGGGCACCACTCATTTCTTCGGAACAAACTTCTCCGCCGCGTTCGACATTAAGTTCCTCGACCGCGACGGCACGCATAAAAATCCTTACCAGACCTCTTGGGGCGTTTCGACGCGTCTTATCGGCGCGCTTATTATGGCGCACGGAGATAGGCGCGGACTTTGCCTGCCGCCTTACGTTGCGCCCGTACAGGCTGTTATAATTCCCGTTGCAGTGCATAAGGGCGGCGTTTTGGAGAAGGCAACCGAGATTTACGAAAAACTCAAAAAAGCGGGAATCCGCGTAAAGCTCGACGACAGCGAGGCAAGTCCCGGCTGGAAGTTTAACGAATACGAAATGAAAGGCGTGCCCGTCCGCATCGAAATCGGACCGCGCGACATCGAAAACGGCGTTGCCACACTCTCCCGCCGCGACAAAGCGGGTGAAAAGTTTACGTTGGGGCTCGACACTATCGACAGCGAAATGCCCGCACTTTTACAGAACATTCACGACAATATGTACGAAAAAGCAAGCGCGTTTATGAACTCGCACATCAAGGTCGTACAAAACACCGAAGAGCTCAAAACGGCTGTGGACGGCGGAAACTTCGCGCTCGGAATGTGGTGCGGCTGCCGCGAGTGCGAGGACAAAATCAAAGCCGATATGCAAGTCACTACCCGTAATATGCCCTTCGATCAAACGCCCGTGGGCGACAAGTGCGTAGTTTGCGGCAAGCCTGCCAAAAAGAAGATTTACTTCGGAAGGGCGTACTGAAATGCTAGACCCGTTCGACTATAAGGAACCTCGCTGCGCGACCTGCGGCGGCGAAGAGTTTTATTATCCCGACAGTGATGCGCCCGAGGGACGCATTCCCGTCGACCGCATTATCCAAAAGCTCGATACTCTGTTAAACCGCAACGATATGGACGGCGCGGGAAAACTCCTCAGAAGCTGGCGCGAAGAGGCAAAAGCTCTAAAAGACAAAAGCGGCGAACTTGCGATTTTAAGCGAAATGATGGGTTATTACCGCAAAACCAAGGAAAAGGAACGCGGACTCGAAAGCGTTTCGCGTGGACTCGAGCTTGTCAAAGAGCTAGACTTAACCGAAAGCGTTTCGGGCGCGACTATCGTGCTTAATGCGGCGACCACGCTTAAAGCGTTCGGTCGGGCAAAAGACGCTATCCCCCACTACGAGGCTGTGTTAAAGCTGTACGGCGAAAAACTCGACGGCGGCGACGCAAGGATTGCGGGACTGTACAACAACTACGCTCTTGCGCTTGCGGACTTAAAAGAGTTCGATAAGGCGGAAAAGCTCTACTACGACGCAATAAAAATTCTCAAAAGCATAAAAGACGGCGAAAACGACATCGCCGTAACTTACGTAAACCTTGCGCATCTATACGACGAAAAATCGGGCGACGAGGACAAAATCGACGAATGCATGAACAAGGCTTACGAATACCTTAACTCGGACAAGCTCACTCAAAACGGCTATCATGCTTACGTCTGTTCAAAATGCGCACCGTCGTTTGCATACTTCGGATACTTTTTGATCGACGAAGAGTTACGAAAACGTTCGGAGGAATTGTATGCAAGGAATTGAACTGTCCGAAAAATACTGGCTCGAGTTCGGTAAGCCCATGATTGACGAACAGTTTTCGGAGATTGCAGACCGAATTGCCGTAGGTTTGGCGGGCGAAGGCTCGGAGTGCTTCGGCTTCGACGACGAGGTCTCGCATGATCACGATTTCGAGCCGAGCTTTTGCATATGGCTGACCGACGAGGACGAAGAAAAATTCGGATTCAAGCTTAGTCGGGCTTACTCCAAGCTCCCAAAAGAGTTTATGGGATTTAAGCGACAAACGCTTTCACCCGTTGGCGGAGCAAGGCGCGGCGTTATGACGATAAGCGCGTTTTATACTAAATTCTTAGGTCGCCCCACTGCCCCCGATAATTTCAATCAATGGTTGTATACTCCCGAGCACGCTCTCGCCGCCGCGTCAAACGGCAAAGTTTTTTGCGATAACTTAGGCGAGTTTTCCAAAATACGCGAAGTTCTTAAAAACGGCTATCCCGAGGACGTAAGGCTCAAAAAGCTTGCCGCACGCACTGCGCTCATGGCGCAAGCAGGACAATACAATTACGGACGCTGTATCGACCGCGGCGAAACCGGCGCGGCACAGCTCGCTGTTTACGAGTTTGTCAAAAACACAATCGGAGCGGTTTATCTACTAAACAACGCTTATCAGCCTTATTACAAAGGGGCATACCGCGGAATGCGCGAGCTTCCCAACTGCCCCGACATCGAGCTTGCGCTCACCTATCTTACCGAGTCGGGCAACACCAACGCCGAGGCTACGACCAAGCGCGAAATGATAGAGGACATCGCCGCAATCATAATCAACGAGTTCCACGAACAGGACCTGACGCTTGCCACCTGCAACAACCTCGAAACTCACGCCTATTCTATCCAAGACAAAATCACCGACAGCAACTTACGCAATATGCACGTAATGGAAGGCGTCGAATAAACAGATGACAAAAAAGCTCTCGGACAAATTGTCCGAGAGCTTTTAACTACTCATAATTGTTTTAATATAAATTGAAATTTATTTAATCAATTGCATATCAGAAAATCGTTTTTTTTGCGCGTTCGTAGTTGACAAAAGTTTGAACAATTTTGAATGTCTCTATTTTACTTTTATTTTTTTTCACATTATTATATTCAATTTTCAGAGCTAAATATAATCTTGTATGATTTATTTCTTTAACTGAAATAATTTGCTCAAATTGAACTCGTTTAAAATATATAGCAGATTTTATAATAATTTCATTATCTATAAAACAGAATTTTTTCGTACTGTAATGCAATGCACATAATAACATA
>CAZBTB010000052.1:0-7963 GCA_964494605.1 uncultured Lachnospiraceae bacterium | reverse complement strand
AGCCGAGCGCGTAAGCGCGAACGCCACGAAGTATCGAGGCGCAAGCCGACGAGGAATCCCAACAATTATAATTTAATCGGTGGAGATTCCTCACTTCGTTTCGGAATGACAAAATAGTAAAAACGCTTCGGACAAAGACTAAGCCTTCCTCTCAACCCACGCAGTCTAGTTACTGTAATGTCATTTCGAACGCGTAGCGGAGAAATCTCCACCTATTTACCGATTACTTACTTAACAGCATTTTCATGACGTCGACCATTTGGTCGTTGTCGAGTTTGCCGATGTATTCGGCAAGGCGGGCGACGTTGTCGTCGGAAGTTTTGTCTTTTACGATGCGTTTAAGATAGGGGTCGAAGTAAACTTTGCCTTCGTTACTTAAGCGGTTCATGATTTCGCGGACGCGGTCGCGGTGAGAGGAAATCATCGAACGGTACTTATTCTGAAGCCGAAGGGCGATCTTCTTGTCGCCGCCGCTGAGCCCGGCTATGGTTGCGCGGACGGACACGCCGTTTGCCTTACCGATAAGCACCGCTTCGATAAGCTCGTCGATTTCCTTTTGAGAAAAGACAGTAAAGCTTTCGCGGCGCATGGCAACGGTTTTAATGCCCAGCTGTTTGGAAAAGTCGGGCATCATCTCGAATAATTTCAGCTGCGAATAATAATAGTTGCGGATGCTGTTGACCGACTTGCCGCTGACGGAAGCCATTTGCGAAAAGGCGGCGCTTAAGCCCTCGCCCTTTTGCGCGGCGGTGTACGCCAGGTCGAAAAGCTGTTTGGTTTCGTTAATACTCCATTTGTTGTCCATATAGAACTACACTCCTTATAGATGAATACCGTAATTCTTGACACAAATCGAAATATTATAACTCATACCGAGCATTTTTATCTTATATAATATAATATGAATGATATTTTAAGAATAAAAGCCGATTTCGAAGCCGTGTATCTGTTTAACGGAACGTTTGCGGAAAAGGCGGACAGACTGAACGTAAGAAGCGACGAAGTTATATACATAACCGTTTTACCGTTGTCCGCGGCGCTACTGCCCTACACCGTTAAATTTGCCGGCGGCAAGATTCGCAACAACGAGGAGCTTGCCCGCGCTTACGAGATAGACGACCGCCGCTATATAATAAGGTTAAGTCCGCGCTATAACTACGTCTACTCTCCCACACCGCACGAAAGCCGCCACGAATTCGAGGGCGGAATTGTCCCGAGATTTTTTGCAGCGGCTATAAAGAACGAAACCGATTCGGCGCGCAAATGCCTGACGGCAGGGCTTAACGCGTCGGTAAACGATGCGGCGCTGAGCGAGTTTTTCGACGGGTACGAAGAAATAATACCCAACGACGGATTTACCGCCGCGCCACCTAACTCGTGGTTTTTGATTGACCGCAACGGCAAAGCGACGCTGTTCACCTTTACCCTCAAAAGCGGACTCATTGACGACATAACCGAAAAAAATTAGAGAAAATCGGTTATACCCGCCGAAAGCTTTTTGAATGCCGAAGGACTCAAGCCCGTAAGCCGACGGAAAATTTCACTGAAATAAACGGGATTGGAAAATCCGACCGAACCGGCGGTTTCGGTAACCGACGCGCCGCCGGCAAGCAATTTCTTAGCTCGCTCTATTCGGTAAAAATTGAGATATTTCATAGGACTTACGCCGAACGCCGCTTTGAACGTATGCAGCAGCGTGCTTTTGTTTATAAAAAACTCGTCGCACAGAGTATCGAGCTTTATATCTTCGTCGCAGTGCGCTTCTATATAAGCTTTGACTTCGTCGGGAAGGGCGAGCTTGCGCTTATAATCGATAGGGTTAAGCGCGCGGATTATATCGATAAGAAAAAGCTTTACGTAAGCGTTGGCGGCGGCGTAACAGCCTGTGTTAGCGCCGTCAAGCTCTGACTTGATCTTATCGATAAGCTCGGAAACCTTTTTTATTCTGCCGCTTTTGATAAGCGCATAACCGTCTCCGTTTAAGCTG
Source organism: uncultured Lachnospiraceae bacterium (assembly GCA_964494605.1). Lineage (GTDB taxonomy): Bacteria > Bacillota > Clostridia > Christensenellales > Pumilibacteraceae > UBA10677. Next base: position 5,976 of record CAZBTB010000052.1, on the reverse strand, counting down.
TCGGGCGGACATTCGGGCAAAAGCGACACGCCCGTTACCGAAAAGTCATAATAAGTAAGCGGCTGTGTTTCGGAGTACTGAATATGCTTTACTCCCGCGCCTACCACCACCGTATCTCCCGTGGATACGGAAATTTTTTTATTGCCGAACTCGAAAAAACCGTTACCCGCAATGAAATGAAAAATTTCCATAAACGGATGCGTGTGCACCGACGTTTCGCCTCTGCTTCCGTTTCTCATTTTGGAGAAGGTAAGAAGTACGGGAGAACGCACCCCGTCGCCGCCGTCCGCCGACGGATTTTCTCCTATATAATAATAGTTATACAAAACAGCCATAATCCACCTCGCCCGTATTGTATCATAAGCGTTTTTTATTTGCAAGCATTTCGGCAATTTTGTTATGGTTTTTCTTTATATTACTATTGTCCGCCGCCTGCCGAAATGGTATAATAATGGTGTAATATTAAATATTTGGAGGATTTATGAAAATTTTGCACCGCGGCGTTATCAGCCGCAAATCACTCGGACGTTTTAATTACAACGCATGGCCCAGCGTAGCGACTCTGAATGACGGAACACTCCTTTGCGTTTGGTCGGGCGACCGTTGTCAGCACATCTGCCCGTTCGGTAAAGTTTTCGCCGCGCGCTCGACGGACGGAGGCATGACCTGGAGCGAACCGTATAAAGTTCTCGACACGCCGCTCGACGACCGTGACGCGGGATTGTGCGTTGTCGGAGACAAAATCTATCTGACGTCTTTTAACAACTCGCGCGCTCAGCAACGCAAATATATGGAATGGTGGAATGACGAAAAACACCAAGCGTTTTACGGCGGCTATCTTAATCTGGTGACCGACGATGAAGAACAGCGGTTTCTCGGCTCTGTAATAGCTGTATCCACCGACGGCGGTAAAACTTTCGGCGAACCGAAGGTTTTACCAATAACCTCTCCGCACGGTCCGCTCATGCTGCCTAACGGCAAGCTGCTGTTTGTAGGGTGTGCTTTTTCGGACGTGGCGCCCGCAAGCTTCGACTACCTGCCAGACGGCATTTATTCGATAGAAATAGACGAAAATCTGAACTACTCCAAACCCAAGCTCGTTGCCGCACCGCACGAAAACAAAGGCTTGGAGTATTGCGAACCGCACGCGTGCTTACTCCCGAGCGGAAGAATATTCGTAGCGATAAGGATACAAGGCGAGGGAGTTTTCGACGTGCACACGTGTTATTCGGACGACGGCGGAAAAACCTATACAAAACCCATTCCGACCGGCGCGGACGGCTCGCCGCCGCATTTGTGTCTGCATTCGTCGGGTGCGCTGGTTATGGTTTACGGCAGGCGCAAGCCCGCGTTCGGCGAGTACGCGCGAATCAGCTACGACGAGGGCAAAACCTGGGGCGACGAAATCATGATTGAGCCCTCTGCAAACGGTGACTTGGGTTACCCCTGCACTACCGAAAACAAAGACGGAAAGCTCGTTACGGTTTATTATCAGAACGACGGACTACCCGCACATACAAACCAAATCAAATTTACGGTATGGGAGTTATAAATGAAAAATAAATTTTTAGTACCTATCGTCACTCCGTTCAATGACGACCAAACAGTCAATTACAATGCGCTTGCCGAGTTAGTCAGACGCATACTCGACGACGGCGCGGACGGAATCTACGCATGCGGCTCGAGCGCGGAATGTTTTCTTCTCAACGACGAAGAGCGTACAAAGACCCTCGAAACTATTATCAAAGCGGCAAACGGCGCTTACGTAATGGCTCACGTCGGCGCAATCGGCGGCAAAAACTCCGTTGACTTAGCAAAGCACGCCCTGAAAGCCGGCGCGAACTCGATTGCGTCCGTTCCGCCCTTCTATTATCAATTTTCGACAGAGGGCTTGTATAATTACTATTCCATGCTTGCCGAAGTCGGACTGCCGCTGTTTATCTATTCTTTTCCACAAAGCACGCGAGCGCTTACCGTCCAGGATTATGAAAAACTTGCATCTATAAAATGCGTCGCAGGCATCAAGTTTACCGACACCGATTACTTTATCATGCAGCAAGTAATAGCAAAAACCGGTCTTGACGTCTACAGCGGCAAAGACGAATGTTTTCTTGCAGCCCTCTCCATGGGTGCAAAAGGCGCAATCGGAACAACGTTTAACTTTATGCTCGATAAATACAAGGCAATATACGAACATTATTCAAACGGCGATATGAAATCGGCTTTGCAGATTCAAACTGACGCCAACGCCGTTACCGCCGTTGTCCTTGAAAACCTGTTTCCCGCAACCAAGTATTTGATAAAGCTGAAGTACGGCGTAGACTGCGGCGGCTCGCGAACACCGTTTACGCCCATGACAAACAGTCACAAGCGTAAACTCGACGCAATAGCGGAGAATATTTAATTATATGAAAACTGTAGGAAAATGCGTTTGCTTTTTGCACGCGAATAAAGAAAATCCCAGAAACGGCGAAGGCGCTTTTTTGCGATTAAAAGACGGCAGAATCATGTATGCCTACTCCCGTTACGTCGGTGAAAACAACCACGACCATGCCGAAGCGGTGATTGCCGCTATCCAATCATGCGACGAGGGCGAAAGCTGGTCAGATCCAAGGGTACTCTTTCCCATGGAGCAGGGCGATAAAAACAATATGTGCGTATCGCTTTTTCGCCGCCGCGACGGCAGTATTGCATTAATTTATCTCGTCAAACTTTTTACGGATGACGTTTTTAAGACCGAAATCGTCATGCGCTTATCTTATGATGAAGGCAAAACCTGGAGCGACAGGCGGTTCGTGTTCGGCGGCGACGGTTATTTCATAAAGGAAAACGACCGCGTGACAAGGCTGCGGGACGGCAGGCTCGTGCTTCCGCTGAACGAACACCGCACCGCGAAAAACCACATCTCGGAAGAAGGCTCGGCACTGTTCGTATTTTCGGACGACGACGGAGAAAGCTGGCATGTAGGAGAGAATAAAGTCCTGTTCCCGTCCAAGTCGCAAACAGGCTTACAGGAAACAGGCGTGTACGAACTCAAAAACGGCAGGCTTTTGGCGTATTCGCGCACCGGTACCGGCTGTCAATGGCTGTGCTACTCGTCCGACCGCGGCGAATCCTGGAGCACCCCGGAGCCCGACGCAATTTTTACCTCGCCCGTTTCACCCATGAATATGCGTTCTCTTTGCGGTTTCACCGTCGCCGTTTTCAATCCCGTTCCGAACTACTTAGGCCGCAATCCGCATCACCGGACTTGGGGAAGAACGCCGCTCGTGCTTGCCGTGTCAAGTGACGAATACGCAACGGCTCCGCGCACGTACGCACTCGAAACCGACCCCGAAAACGGCTATTGCTACGCATCGTTCTTCGACGGCGGCGACTACTTGCTTGCCGCGTACTACCACTCCGACGGCACCGACAGTCCGCTGACTTCCAATAAAATCGTCAAAGTCGGGCGCAACGAAATCACCGATTAAAATTACAATAAAAACGAACCCCAAAGTTTTGCTATGACTTTGGGGTTCGTTTTTTATTTCAATCTGATTTCGTCCGACATCTTTTCGACAAGCTCGTCAAGCGAACCGCGAAGCTCTGCCGACAGCTTCCTATAGTTTTCAATAAGCCGTATCTCGTTATCGGACAGACAGGCATTAACTTCCCCGTCGGTAAAAAACTGCGCAATAGTAAAACCCAATGCCTCGCATATCCGCTCCAGGTTTTCAATCGACGGCACCGTCCCGCGCGAAAACGTATTTGCAAGCGTCGATTGATTTATCCCCGACAACTCGCTCAAGCGGTATACGCTCATGTTTCGCTCCAATCTCAACTCGTTCAATTTCTTAATAACGTCCATATATTAAGAATACTACAATTTTTAACTAGATATACACCGAATTTGAGTTGACAATATAGTTAAATTATGCTATATTATATTCAATATTTAACTATTGGAGGAATTGAAAATGAAGTTGGTTGGTAGTTGGGTTTTGACAATATTGGCGTATATCGGCATAGCTCTGGGCGTTATATTCCTATTGGTGGGCGAAAACATACCTGGCGTAGGCGCAGACAAAATCGAAGCGGGATCGATTTGTGGAGTTGCCGGATTTATCGCAGGCTTTTTCGGGCATACGTTGGCAAGTAATTACCGTGCGGAAAACGGCGGAGCTTTGGGGATTTATCTTATTTCGTTTTTGCCGTTTATAATTCCGCTTATCGCTCTGTTTATCATTTGGTTAATACTTAAGTTTATAGACTTGATGCTATGGATTGCTACGGGAAAGCACTATCTCGACTCGATTATCGCATGGCTATACCAAGAAATAACCGGTAAAAAAATCATAAACAATACCGACGCTTGCGAAGGCAAGAATATCCAAACCTATACAGTATACGACCACGGTTTGGAGCGAACTCTTTATATGTACGACGAATATAAATACGATCCTAATCTAAATGTTCACTTCAACCGTTTTCGCGATGACTGCGGAGACTTTTGGCGTTCGTACGATAATAACGAAACATTCAGGAGAGAAACTCAAGCAGAAAAAGGACAATGATATAAAGAATTAACCAATAAAAAAGCGGAGAGCCTTTTCGGTTCTCCGCTTTTCGGTTATGCTTATCTTACTTAAGCTCGGGGGTTGCGCCTGCAGCCTTAAGCTTCTCGGCAGCTTCGGTAGCGGCTTCTTTGGAAAGCGCTTCCTTAACGGTCGAGGGAGCGCCGTCGACGAGCGCCTTAGCCTCGGAAAGACCGAGACCCGTGATTTCACGGACAGCCTTGATAACGGCAATCTTGTTGCCGCCAACCTCTTTAAGGATGAGGTTGAACTCAGTCTGCTCTTCAGCAGCGGGAGCAGCCTCGCCTGCGCCTGCAGCGGGAGCTGCTACTGCCATAGCGGCAGCCGAAACGCCGAACTCTTCTTCGAGCATCTTAACGAAATCGTTAAGCTCGAGAACGGACATACCTTTAACTTCTTCCAATAATTTAGCTAAATCAGCCATTTTAATAATTCTCCTTTAATAATTTTGAAATGATTTTTTGTTTTTGAATTTAACTTACGCTTCTTTCTTTTTTGCAATCTCGGAAAGCGCAACGGCAAGTCCGCGAACGGGAGCTTGCAACATGCCGAGAAGCTGAGCAACGAGCATGGGTTTTGCGGGGATTGCCGCAACAGCCGTGATTGCCTGAGCGTCTAGGGTTTTGCCCTCGACTACGCCGCCTTTGACCGCAATCTTGTTGGTCTTTTTGACATTGCCTACGATAATCTTCGCGGGAGCAACTGCGTCGTCATACGAAATGGCGAGCGCGGTAGGACCTTCGAGCGCGGAGTCAAAGCCCGTGATACCTGCGTTGTTGAGCGCACGGAGCACGAGACGGTTTTTGATAACCTTGTACTCAACGTTAGCTGCACGAAGTTCGTTACGCATAGCGGTATCTTCGGCAACGTTAAGTCCGCGGTAATCAACGAGCACGAACGATTTTGCCTTGCCGAATTTATCGACGTAATCGGCAACGATCTGCTCTTTAAGCTTAATGGTTTCTGCTGACATTGTTTATCCTCCTTTTAAGAATGAAAAGATAAATAAATCCGACCCGCAGAAAGCTAGGTCGGATTGTCGTAGTTTAACTAAAATCCTTACTACCTCGGCAAGCTCTAAAAAGAATTATGCGAAACGCACTTGCTGTCTGCGGCGAGTGGAAATATTAACTTGTTAATTAGGCTCTGTAGTTTACTTTTACGCCGGGGCCCATCGTGCTTGCAAGCGTAACGCTCTTTACGTATACGCCCTTGGCAGCAGCCGGCTTAGCCTTGACGATAGCGTCCATAAGCACTGTGAAGTTTTCGGTAATCTTCTCTTCGCCGAACGACTTTTTACCGATCGGGCAGTGAATGATAGCCGTCTTGTCAACGCGGTACTCAACCTTACCTGCCTTGGTATCCGCGATAGCCTTTGCTATATCCATGGTAACGGTAC
>CAZBTB010000051.1:0-7997 GCA_964494605.1 uncultured Lachnospiraceae bacterium | reverse complement strand
ATGAACGGATCGTCCGTTATAGATTTACTTGTCTACCGCGAATGTGTTTTGAATAAGCGGCGTGTCTTTCTGGATTTTACGAAAAATCCTTTCGGTCTTACTCAAATAGATTATACAAAGCTTTCGGCTGAAGCGTACGAATATCTTTATAAAGCGGAGGCTTGTTTCGGCACACCCATAGAAAGACTCGAAAAAATGAATGCCCCCGCCGTCGAATTATATGCAAGCAAGGGTTTGGACATTACGGCAAAGTATTTGGAAATCGCACTCTGCGCACAGCATAACAACGGCGGAATTGCCGTGGATATGTGGTGGCCGACAAAGATTCAAGGGTTGTTTGCGGCGGGCGAATGCGCAGGTACTCACGGCGTTACGCGCCCCGGCGGCAGTGCGCTTAACGCAGGACAGGTAGGTTCGCTGCGAGCCGCCCAATACGTTTGCGCAAATAACCGCGGTTTAACCGATGAAAAAACGTTTATAAATATAATGAAAGCGGCAATATCACGGCATGAAGAATTTTGCTCGCGCTTACTTGCCAATAAGGATAACGTTCGGGAGCAAACCGCTTGCGCCATGAGAAGAATGAGCGACTGCGGCGGCGCGATACGCAATCCCGAATCACTGAAGCTCGCAATAAAAGAAACTTCGGACGCTTTGCTCTCGCTCTCCTCTTCAACGGGCGTGGCGGATAGAAAATCGCTGTACAAAGGCTATAAGCTGAAAGACGTGCTGACTATGCAATACGCCGTTCTGACTGCGATGCTGGATTTTTCGGAGCGCGTGGGAAAAACTCGCGGCTCGGCGTTATTTTATGACCCCGACGGCGAATTGAGAACGGGCTTGGATGAAATTTTCCGTTTCCGATCCGAACAAGGCGAAAATGCGGACAAAATACAGCAGATCTGTTTGGAGGGCGATAAATGCCGAGCTTTTTGGCGCACCGTTCGTCCATTGCCCGAAGGAAAAGATTTTTTCGAAAACGTTTGGCGAAAGTACCGCGAAAATAAAAACATTTATTGATAAGAGGTTGTTATGATTGAATCGGGACTTGTATCCGTATCGTTTCGTTCTTCTTCGGCAGAAGAAATCGTAAAGGCGGCTAAAGAAGCAAATCTGAATCACATTCAATGGGGCAGCGATATTCACGCGCCGTGCTCCGACATGCAAAAGCTCGTTCGTATATCCGATTTATGCCTGAAAAACGGCATTTCCTGCAGCTACGGCACATATTTCCGTTTCGGACAAGACAACCCCAACGATTTATATGACTATATCCGCGCCGCAAAGGTTTTAAACACAGGGCTTTTACGGTTATGGTGCGGCACAAAAGGATCTGTCGAGTACACCCAAAGCGAGCTGAACCGAATTTACGCGGACTGCAAACTAGCCGCGAAGATTGCGGAAAACGAAGGAGTCGTTCTGGGGCTCGAATGTCATAATTTTACGCTGACCGACACTAAAGAAAGCGCAATCACCCTCATGCGCGAAGTAAACTCCCCCGCATTTAAAATGTTTTGGCAGCCCAACCAATTCAAAACGGCGCAAGAAAATATCGAATACGCTAAACTGCTCGCGCCTTTCGTCGTATGCGTACATGTATTCAATTGGAACAAATCGGAAAAATACCCTCTTGCCGAGGCGGAAGAAATTTGGGCGGATTATTTAACATCATTCGGCGGGGATATTCTTGCCTTATTGGAATTTATGCCCGACGACTCAATCGATTCGCTGACAACCGAAAGCGATTCGCTACGGCGCATAATTACCCGAACGGGTTTATAAAGCGAATACTCTTTTTATTAAGGAGAACACCGATGAAAAGTATATTTTTGTGCAATGACAAACCGTGTATAAGCCGCGTATACTCAAGCCACGCAATAAAAAGGCTTGCCGATACCGCGGACTTGGATAACGCGGTTTACGACAAATCCGAGATTTTAGCCGTGCCCTGGAAATTCCGCGACGTTGAGTACATTTTCTCCACATGGGGTATGCCCTCTTTTTCGGAAGAAGAAATCCGCACATGCTTTCCCGCCTTAAAATGTATTTTCTACGCCGCGGGAACGGTAAGATTTTTTGCGCGCGAGTTCTTGAAATCGGGTGTAAAAGTATTCAGCGCATGGGCGGCAAACGCCATTCCCGTAGCGGAAACGGCGGCGGCGCAGATCGTGCTTGCCAATAAAGGTTTTTTCCAAACTTCGCGAATTTACAAAAAGGAACAGCACGCGAAATCATGCGAGGTTTTGGAAAAATGCGCGAGCAACTACGGTGCAAACGTAGGCATTATCGGCGCAGGCATGATAGGTAAACAAGTAATCCGCCTGTTGAAAAATTACAGCTTAAACCTTTTCGCTTTCGACCCTTTTCTCTCAAACGGTAAAGCCGACGAGTTGGGCGTTACGAAATGCGATCTCGATTTTCTGTTCAAAACTTGCTCTGTCGTATCCAACCATTTGGCGGACAACGCCGAGACGCGCGGCATGCTCACAGGCAAGCTGTTTATGTCCATGCCTCCGTACGCAACCTTTATCAACACCGGAAGAGGCGCTCAAATAGTGGAATCGGACCTTATCGGCGCACTTAAAAAGCGTCCCGACTTAACGGCAATACTCGACGTAACCGACCCCGAACCCGTTGAAGTCGGTAGCGATTTTTATAAGCTGGATAACTGCATCTTAACTCCGCATATTGCCGGCAGTCAGGGTAAAGAAGTACACCGCATGTCCGAATACATGATAGAAGAATACGAAAGCTTTATTACGGGCAAACCGCTAAGGTACGAAGTTACCGAAAAAATGCTCGAAACAATGGCTTGAGTAATTGCATGACATTGAAAAACCGCAGTCCGAATTAAAATCGAAATGCGGTTTTTTTTCTTATTTAAGTATGCATAACGGGTGCTTTAGCGTAACGCTATCGGTTATCTTAAAGGTATTTTTATCTATCACGGTTACGTTATCGGTATTTTCGTTCGCACAAAGAACGTAATTTCCGATTATTTCGATATCTCTCGGCGAATCGCCGCCGCAAGAGAAGCTCGACTTTAACTGCAATTTTTCGCCGTTTACGTCAAAAACGAATACCTTGTTTTCGCCGCGCACCGAAACGTATAGCTTGTTTTCGCCTACGTCCGATTTGATTGCCGCCGCAGTAGAATTTTTATCCGAGTAAGGCAAGTCGTGCGTAGAAAGATAAATCGGTTGACCGTTGTTGTAATCGAACACCGATACGGACGGCTTTAATTCGTTGACTGCATAAATGAATTTTCCGTCGTCGGAAAATATAAAATGTCTTACACCGTAACCGTCGGGAACTTTCGCCCGAGCAAGCTCGTTCAAATTTCTGTCGTAGACGAAAATCGTATCTAAGCCCAAATCGCAGCAAAGGACGTATTTTTTATTGGGCGAAAACGCCGCAAAATGCGTATGGGGCATATCCTGACGAGGCAAATTCACGCCTACGCCGTCGTGCAAGCGGGAAATCGAACAGTTTTTGACGATATTTCCGCTTAAATAATTTACGATATAGCTATCGCTTCCGTCTACGCAAAGGTGGCAAGCGACCACGCCTAACGTGCTTTTTATTTCGGAAACACCCGAAAAATCCGAATTACAATAAAAATATCCGCTGTGCTTTTCTTCCTCTTTTGACTGTGCTTTACTTGCGAACGGCGCGCGTAAAATAACGTGAAGTTTTCCGCTATTCTCCGCCGCAAACATGGGACTGTCGCAGGGAAGATACGCTTGACGCTCCAATTTTCCGTCTTTTGTCAGCAAATAGCGGTACACTCCGCCGCCCTTTGCAATTTCGTCACACGATAATAAAACCAAATTTTTCATAATGCCGTTTGCGTATCGTTGGGATCGCCCTCCCTTGCAAGCTTGTATTCTTCCGACCAATCCAAATCACGGTATTTTTCGCCGCGAGGGTCGGTTTTTATCCACTCGGTGAGCATATCGAGCATTTCTTCCGTCCACGTCGCTCTGTCTATCTGCGCGGTTGTAAACTTATTCTGAGCAATCATTTCGAAACCGAAATCGTCCTTTACGTGAGTTTTTGCCGCGCCGTCTACCACTTCGGCAACGAGATGTGCAGGTATAAACAGCACGCCGCCGCCCGCACCGTACACGATATCGCCGGGAAGAACAGTCGCCTTTCCGATACGCGTAATGCCGTTGAAATCTTTCATAACGAACTCGCGAATGGGCGTGGGATCGATTCCGCGGTAATAAACCTGAACGCCCTCGACGGCTTTCATTTGCTGCGTATCGCGGATTCCGCCCCAAATCACGCCGCCGCCCGTTTTGGTTTTGGTTTTAATAGCCGTAGTGAGGTTTCCGCCCAAAAAAGTGCCCTTGTAGATTTTGTCGTACATATCCACGACAACGACGTCGCCTTCTGTCAGGCTGTCGATGACCCATTGATTATAATTGCCCTTTCTGCCTTCGTCGGCTCCTACCGCAAACATAGTTTCGTGTAAATCGGGACGCGTGGGAACAAAGGTTGCCGTAACCGCGCGGCCGATCAAAATTCTGCCGTCGTCGTGCAGCGTTTTCAAATCCCCCTCGAACTGGCTTTCGTAGCCCTTGACGAAAATGGGCTTCCAAAGCTCTTCGAGCGTCATTTTACGCATTTTTTCAAGATATTTGTCGGGTACTCTCGGTCTTCCGTCGGGGAAACGTTCACCTTTCCATTGCGGCGTTAACGCAATTATATCCTCTCTGTTATTAAATCTTATCATTTTATTTCTCCTTTATAAACCCATTCCGCCGTCTATATAAATGTCCGCGCCGGTGATATACTTGCCGTCCTCTCCGCATAGCATAAGCACCGTTCCCGCCACTTCTTCGGGGCTGCCGAACCTACCCATGGGAATTTTGCTTTCTATCGCGGCGCGAAGTTTTTCGTCCTCGTATACGCTAGCGTTCCTCGGCGTAGCGATAGCGCCGGGGGCTACGTTATTGACCGTGATTCCGTAGGGCGCGACCTGCTTGGCTATATTTTTCACCAAGGCAAGCACCGCGTTTTTCGTAGCGCCGTACAAACTCAGCTCGGGATGATTGTTCTTTTGGTTTACGCTCCCGATCGTCACTATTCTGCCGAAACCCTTTTCTTTCATGGCGGGATAGTAAGCTTGCATGAGCTTCAACGTGCTTTTTACGTTTACGCTCAGCTGCTTTTCAAGCGTTTCTTCGCTTATCCCGTACCACGGCTCTTTATACTGCACGCTGGCGTTGAGAATCAGGCAATCGATGTCGCCCGTCTTTTCCCTTAACCCGTTTACCGCGTTCATGTCGGATAAGTCGCAAACGACCGCCTTATCGGCGCCGATTTCTTTACGCACACGCTCCGCTTTTTCCGAATCTACCGAACAATGAACGATTACGCTGTAGCCGGCTTTTACAAGCCGCTCGGCAATCGCCTTGCCTATTCCCTGCGTGCTGCCCGTTACCAATACTCTTTTCATAATACACTTCCTTACCGTCAGACGTTTACTTCTATATTACGACCATTCTCTGTCGTTAGCCCATTCCTTATCCCAATCGGACGTATCGCTCCAAGGCTCGTCGCTGCCTGCCTTACGGAACTTTTTCACAAGCTCCTCGTTTAAGCTTTCGATGCCCAAGCCCGGCGCGTCGGGCACTTTCATAAATCCGTTTTCAAGCTTGATTGCGGGATTGACGAGCTTAAACCATTCGGGGTGGTCCACCGAGTGGAACTCCACTGCCAAAACGTTTTTAAGCGCTGCCGCCGCGTGCACCGCCGCCATAAAACCGATAGGACTTTCCGCCATGTGAATGGCAAGCGCCACGCCGTACTTGTCGCACATTGCACCCACCTTTTTCATTTCGCCGAAGCCGCCTATAGTAAGCATATCGGGGTGAATAACGTTAATACCCGCTTTCATTATATCCTCGAAGCTCTCCGCAAGATAAATATCCTCGCCCGTACAAATCGGAACGCAGGAATTGTCCGCAAACTTTTTGATATCTTTCGTGTTCTGCCACGGCGTCAAATCTTCCATCCACGCGATATTGTACTTTTCGAGACGTTTTGCAAAACGAATAGCATCTTCGATCGCCACGTGTCCGAAATGGTCGATGGCAAGCGGGACCTCATAACCGATTACTTCACGAGCCTGACGAACGTAGTCCTCCAAATAATCCAATCCCTTTTCGGTTACGTGAATACCCGTTGCGTAATGCGGAATGGTGAATATCTGATAATTCTTACCGAACATAAGCGATTTGTCTATCGAACCCGACTGGTGACAAATAGCTTTCATATTGTACTTTTTGAAATCTTCGATCATGCCGAGCGGCGCATTGAGAGTGCCCGGCTCGTCGTACAACAGTTCTATGCCCAAATCCATTTTAAGAAAGGTAAAACCCTGTTCCATACGCGCCTTCAACGCAAGTCCCATATCGTGACCCGTGTGCTTGCCGTCGACGTCGGTATCGCAATATATGCGTATCTCGTCGCGCCATTTTCCGCCCATGAGCTGATAGCACGGCACGCCGTAAAATTTACCGACTATATCCCAAAGCGCGATTTCTATCGCAGACACGCCGCCGCCCTGACGGGAATGCCCGCCGAATTGCTTGATACGGCTGAACAGTTTTTCGACGTTTAACGGGTTTTCGCCCAACAATCGGCTTTTCAGCATTTTCGCATACGTCGCACTCGAAGCGTCGCGCACCTCGCCGTACCCGACGATTTGCGGGTCGTTAGTGTAGATCTTAAGCAAAATCATGTGTTTGGGCAGTCCGTCTATGTCCGCCACCCTAATATCCGTGATTTTCAGTTCGTTTGCTTTCATAAAAACTCCTCGCTTCGGTAATTTATTAACAGTATAACACGCTTGACATATTCTTTCAACAACTATATAATAAAAATATATAAACTATATTTCAGGAGCCAACTATGCGGCTTATCGACACAATCAAGGATAAATACGGAAATACACTGCTCGAAAGCTTTGTAACTACCGTAAAATTAAGGTCGGGAATAATCTCTCAGCACTGTCACAGCGAATTCGAAATATCACTGGTTTTGTCGGGAAACGGGCTCTACAGAACGCCAAGCGGGATACTAGAGATACAAAAAGACGATATTTTCTTGTTTTCCACCAACGAAAGACACAAAATCAGCGACGTTTTCCCCGACGGCGACAAAGATTACATGCAGCTACTCACCTTTAAGTTTTCCCCGAGTTTTATTTTAAAAATCGACTCGGTAAAAAACGACACGGAATACATGAACGTATTTTTCAACCGTAAAAAAAATTTCAGCAACAGAATCGACCGAAACAATATTCACAACCAAGAGCTCAATGCCTTAATGCTCTCTATGCAGAAAGAATGCGAAGAAAAAAAGAAATGCTATTCCGCCGTCGTACAGGGCACACTGATTGAAATATTGATTTTACTTTTACGCTATTACGATTTAGCCGAAAACACTCCCGGCAAAGAAAGCCGTTACGTTCAGAATATCAACGAAGCCACCGCTTATATAAACCGCAATTTCACCGAAAAGCTGACGTTAGACGATATACTACAAGTCGCCCACATGAATAAGACGACTTTTATCGCAAGCTTTAAGGCTGTTTATAATATGACGACTTGGGATTATATAAATATAAAACGCATAGAAAAGGCGTTGACTCTACTGAAAAGCACAGACCTGACAGTACTCGATATTGCGCTCCAATGCGGCTTTAACTCCACCGTCAGCTTTAATAAAATTTTCAAAAAAATAACCGATACAACACCCAAGAATTACCGAACCAAGTAGCCTCTCGCAAATAGACTTAAAAAACAATAGTAGAAAAACATAATGTTGAGATTCCTCGTCGCGTTACCGCTCGCTCGGAATGACACAATAGGCAAACGTCTCGGGTTAATACTAAGCTTAGTTTCAACCCGAGCCGTTTTTTATTCTATAATGTCATTCCGAGCGAGAGCCGAATGTAATGAGGCTCGACGAGGAATCTCCAC
>CAZBTB010000050.1:0-8180 GCA_964494605.1 uncultured Lachnospiraceae bacterium | reverse complement strand
TGGATCATCGTCGCCATCCTCTCTCCGCTGATCGTACTGCTGGCGCTCCTCTGCGAGCCGCCCGTAACGGATATAAATATTATGGGTGCGCTACTATATAAAATGAAAGAGTACCGCCCGCTTGACGCGGTATTCGAAATTAAAAACTACTATCCGTTGTTCGACGGTGCGCGTAATTTCTATGCGCAAATCGGAACGGACGACAGCGGCGCGGTCGCGCGCATAACGGCGGAATATCTGACCGCGGTACTTTCGGAGGAATAACATCATGGCACAGAAAAAAGGATTGATGCAGCGTCTTATAATGGGCAAGGACAACCTTCCCGATTTTACACCCAACCGCCTTCCGGGGTCGCGTTGGGCGGTATTTAAGGACGTTTTTTTCAACCGTATCGGAGCAATGGCAAAGATAAGCTTGCTCGTGGTTTTGTTTATGCTACCGGCTATCGCGTGGCTTATAATCATGACTCTTGTTAAGCAGGTGGACGCACAGCTTGTTCCGTACTCGGCAAACATTGGTCTAGGGTATCCCGTCGAAACGGACGCGATTCTTATCGGTCAGTACCGCACGTTTATGTTCAACATTCAGACATACCTGATCATGATTCCGCTTGTCATGATAGCCGGCATAGGTTTTGCGGGCGCGTTCCACGTCATGAAGCTTTTGGGCTGGGGCGAGGGTGTGTCCGTGGGCGGAACGTTCTTCCGCGGCATCAAGCAAAATTGGGTGCCTTTCTTGTGGATTTTCCTGTTTGCGGGCGTATCATTGTTCATATTCGTGTTCAATATGACTGCTTACGACTATATGACCGAAGTTCATATTGCGATTAAAATCATAGCAATCGCACTGTCCGTAGTGCAGTTTATTATCATGCTGTGCATGCTTCTTTTCCTTTGCACGCAAGCGGTAACGTACAAGCTCAAGGCTTTCGGACTTATCAAAAACAGTTTCCTGTTTGCCATTGCGCTGTTTCCGCAAACCGTTTTCTTTATTGCTCTCAGCGTTCTGCCTTTTGTGCTCATTGCGCTTTTGCCGCTTAACATCGGCATGTTATTCTGGCTTGTTGCAATACTTTTGGGCGGCGGTTATCTCGTCCTTATCTGGACGGTATATTCTCAATGGGTGTTCGACCGCTTTGTCAACGATAAGGTCAAGGGCGCAGTCAAGAACCGCGGTATGTACGTTAAGAACGCCGAGGACGAAAAAGCCGCCGAGATCGAGCGTATCAAAACGCGTAACACAGCTTACGGCTCGGCGTACGTTTCGCGTCGTTTGTCAAGTATAGACGACGGCAAGTCGTTTACACCGCTTGCAAGCAATTTCTCGCGTAACGACCTTGCTAAACTCCGCGAAGAAAAGGATATTATGCGCGAGGAGATCGATAAAGAAAGAGAGGCGGTGGACGCTCAGCTTCTCGAAGAACAGGCTAAGTGGGAAGAGGAACAAGCCGCCGAGAAGAAAAAACGTAAAAAGAACAAAAACGTCAATCAGTCCGAGTCGGATGTCGCCGCCGAGAAAGAAATTTCCGCCGAGAAGGCAAAAGACAAGGATAAAAAGCATAAGAATAAAAAGAGAAGATTGGGCGACGACGAGATTGCCGTTCTGCCCGTTTCCGAAGAAGAATATATCGACGAGGACGATAAGAAGTAGTATAGAGGGACGTATAGACGGAATATGTACAATTCGCTTGCGGCATACTATGATAGATTCATGAACGACGTTCCTTACGGCGCGTGGATTGCCTATATCGAAAAGATATTGGGCAAACGAGTAAAAGGCAGGGACGTCGGTTGCGGCACGGGAAAGTTTACCGTAGCGCTTAAGGTAGCAGGTTACGACGTTTCGGGCAGTGACCAAAGCCCCGAAATGCTGTCGCTTGCCATGACCGTGGCGAGAAACGCCGGGGTCAATGTTCCGTTTATACTTCAATCCGCCGAAAAACTGTACTCCGACAAACCGCTCGATTTTATCACCGCATGTTGCGATGTAGTCAATTACCTTAAAAATCCACGCGTGTTTTTCGAAAAGGCATACGCTGCATTAAATCATGGCGGAGTATTGGTTTTCGATATTTCGTCCGAGTACAAGCTGACTGAAGTTATCGGGAACAATACGTTTACCGACACCGTAGGAGACGTTACTTATATTTGGGAGAACGCTCTCGACAAAAAACGACGCCGTGTGGATATGCGTCTGACATTTTTCGAAGCGGCGGAGAATAATTATTATTCTAAAAGTACCGACGAACAAACGCAGTTTATTCACGGTGCGGCGGCACTGAAAGAGAGCTTAAAGTCGGTTGGATTTTCTTCTGTAAAGGTATGCGGATTTTTGAAAAACCGCGCGCCTGCGCCCGACGAAGAGCGCATTCACTTCATTGCTTTCAAGGAGTAATATGGCAAATAAAGTAATCAAAATGAAAAACGACGCCGAGTATTATTACAAGCGCGGAATAGATAAGAGCGATGCGGGAAGCTACATAGAAGCCATCGATTGCTTTTACTCGGCGCTTTATCGCGACCCCGATAATCTGTGGATATATTCGGAGCTTGCGTTTAACTATCTTGAGCTGGGACTCGTCAATGATGCCATTAAAGTCTATTATAAAATACTCGCGCTCGATAAGCGCTGCGAAGTCGGATACTTGGGACTGATACAGTGCTTTCTGCGCGAAAACAGAATCGCAAACGCCGTTTACTATTTCGAAATGGGCAGAGATAACAACGCTCTCGATACCGAAATAGATTTCGACGGCTTTGAAAAAGACTACGGCGACGACGAAATACAGTCGTCAAAACCCAAGCTTAAGGTCGTCGACCGCAACGACCACAGCGAAATGGTTAAGCTTGCTCAGCGCATGATCTTAAGCGGCGAAGAGGACTTTGCCCGACAAATGCTCGAGGGAATTCCCGAAAGCAGTAATCAGATAACCGACGCAAAAAATCATCTGTCGTTTTTAGCGTACATAATAGAGGATTACGAGCGTTGCGCACGGCTCACGAAAGAGGTTCTCGATAAAGAACCGAATAATATTTACGCGCTGTCTACCGCCGCACTTGCATCTAATAAGGTGCACGATTCCGATAAGGTTGCGGAATATTCCGACCGTTTGGATTCGGTGAATTCAAACGCAAGAGAGGATATTTATCGCATAGCTATGTGCTTTTTGCAATTAGGCGATACGGTCATGTGCGAGAAGTATTTCGGCAAACTGTTCGACATGATGCCCTACGAACGCGACATAACCTTAGCATATTCAATCGCGCTTTACGACAACGGTAAAAGGTCGGAAGCAAAATCGTTTATGCTCGACTTAAGACGGTTATTCCCCGAGGACAGCGCGGTAAGCTATTACGCGCGGTTTATAGGCGAAGGGCAGATCAAGCATATTCCCGTTGCTACGGATTTACCCGAAGGCGAAAAGGAGCGCAGGTTGCACCGCATCGACGAGACTTTCGCCATGGACAACGACGTCGATAAAGTTGTCGAAAGGATGTACCATGACGAAGAGCTTTACGACATGGTGTTATGGCTGTTTGCTTCGAACGAGCTTGCCGCGGCAAACCGTATTGCGGCGTTTTTGATTCAGCATGAGGACTGGCAAGTCTTTTTTAAGGATAAACTGATCGATCCCGACGTTCCCGTAATGCACAAAAAAGAGTATCTGCTCGGATACTTAAGATATTCGGACAATAAAAAATTCTCGCTTGTGATAGGCGACCTGTTGCAGCATTTTAATCCAAGACCCCCGAAATGCAACGACACTTTTATTATGCGAGATACCTATTGGACGGTATATGCTACCTGCGCTTTTGTTACTCGCGATTTTTCGGGTAAGATCGGTAAAGCCTATAAAAAGGTAATCGATATAATGAGCGCGCCTGCATTCGAGCCGTTTAATATAGATAAAAACATTATGGCGGCGGTAATAGTATACTTGGCGCGTCCGCACAAAATATTTTTCGACAAGACCGAATGCTGTGAAATTTTCGGCTGTGCGGAAGAAAGCTTCGACGAGTATTTGAGTAAATTGAAACTTAAAGTACTGCCAAGTAAGTCTCAAGAAGAAGATAAGCCGGAATTTTTCAAAAAACTCGACGCATGTCTAAAAGCGGCGAGAGAGGCGAAAGAGAATGACGAAATTGCCGTAACGGATACGGATTTTACGGAGGATGATAAAAACGATGATTGATTCGGATAAACTTTTCGAGAGCTATTTATTAAATTGGATGAAAGAGCATAAGGATGAGTATCCTGCCGAAGAAATGGAAAGAATGCTTCCCGAGCTTTACGAAGAGTGGGTAACTTCGCCACAAAAGGAAACGGACGGAAAGACGCCCGAAGAATACTTTAAGGCTGTAACCGACCCCGCTAAGCTTGTTTCGGCGTTCGTCGAGGCTAACCGCGGCGAGGGCAACGCTTGTTCGCTTCTCTTGGACAGAATATCCGAAGTCCCCGAGTGCGCAGAGGGACTGCTCGAAGTAATAAAGACGGAAAAAGACGCAAAAACGGTAATTGCCGCAATGAACCTGTTGGAAGAAATAACGGGAGCGGAACAGCCGTATAAGCTTTACGCATATTGGATAACCGACGAAAGCAAGGACGAGGGAGTAAGAGAGCTTGCCGCCGAAATGCTTGTTGCCGCGGCGTCCGATAAGAATCTGTCCGCCGAAATCCGCGAAGGACTGTTCGAGACGTTAAAAGACGCTTCTCTCGGCGTAAAGCAGGTCATTGCCGACATCTTGGTGGAGTGCGACCGCGACGAGAGAACCTATGCGCTCTTAAAAGAACTTTTCGCGACGGGCGAAAATATCCCGTACGTCGCGGGACTTATAGGCAAGTACGGAGACGAGCGTGCGGCGGAATTTCTGTATCCGGCGCTCGATGACTGCAACTATCTCGAGTTTATCGAAATACGCAACGCAATAGAACAAATGGGAGGCCTGGTGGACGAGAATTACCGCGACTTTTCGGACGACGTTTACTATAAAGCCATAAAGAATTTAAAGTGAGATTAAATGGAAAAAATAACGCTTGACAAGATAAAAAACGACCGCGATTTCCGTGTGCTTATAGACAGTGCAAACAATAACCTCGAAAAAATGGGTTACACAGAACACGGCTTAAGGCACGTGGGTTACGTCAGCCGCACGACCGCCAATATTCTGCGAGAGCTCGGGTATGACGAGCGCACGGTGGAGCTGGGCGCAATCACGGGTTGGATACACGATATAGGAAACGCAATAAACCGCAAGCATCACGGCTTAAGCGGCAGTACCTTGGCGTTTCAGCTATTAAACCGCATGCACATGGATATGCGCGAGATTGCGCTTATAATCGGTGCAATCGGCAACCACGAGGAAGAAACGGGAATTCCGGTAAGCGAGATAAGCGCGGCGCTCATTATTGCGGACAAGAGCGACGCTCACCGCTCGAGAGTGCGCAAAAACAGCTTCGACTATACCGACATTCACGACAGAGTCAATATGTCGATTAAGAAGAATTCACTTGTGATCGATAAAGAAAAACACGTAATTCGTCTTGTTATATCCATGGACGAAACCTCGGCGCTTATGGAATACCTGCAGATTTATCTTTCCCGCATGATACTCAGCGAAAAAGCGGCGGCGTATTTAGGCTGTAGCTTCGAGCTTGTCATAAACGGTGCGCTTATTAACCGTCAGGACGGTACGGCGAAAAAGATAACGCTAAAGTCTGGCGAGCGCGAAGTCAGCGAAGAAGAACTGTAATAAAAGGAGGCGAGACCTCAAAGGAGATATTTATGGAAGAGAAAAAGAGCAACGGACAAGAGCTTATGGACAAGCTGTCTTACAAGAAAAAGAATTATTTCGAGATTTCCTCTGAGAAGGAGATCAAGGAAATGTTTGACTACTGCGAGGGCTACAAGGCGTTTTTGGACGTAGCCAAGACCGAGCGCGAAGCAGTCGTTTTTGCGGTGAAAGCCGCCGAGAAGAAGGGTTATAAGCCTTATAACTTCGGCGACAAGCTCAAAGCAGGCGATAAGCGTTATTACGTAAATCACGATAAAAGCATTGCCGTATTCAAAGTGGGTAAAAACGATATCGACAAGGACGGAATCCGCATTGTTGCCGCACATATCGATTCGCCGCGTATCGACTTAAAGCAGAACCCGATGTACGAGGACAGCGGCATGTGCATGCTTAAAACGCATTATTACGGCGGAATCAAAAAATATCAGTGGACTACCATCCCGCTCGCGCTTCACGGCGTTGTAGTTCTGTCCGACGGCAAGCGCGTTGACGTTAAAATCGGCGACGACCCGACCGATCCCGTGTTCTACATAAACGACATTTTGCCGCACCTCGGTAAAGACCAGGCGGCTCAGCCCTTAGCTAAGGCTATCGCCGGCGAAGACCTCAATATCGTCGTGGGCGGACTTCCCTATGCGGACGATGACGTCAAGGACAAAATCAAACTTACCGTTTTGTCTATTCTTAACGAAAAGTACGGCATGTGCGAAGAGGACTTTTTAAGCGCAGAGCTGTCTGCCGTTCCCGCGTGGAATGCCCGCGACATCGGCTTCGATAAAGCGTTTATCGGCGCTTACGGACACGACGACAGAGTATGCGCATATCCCGCGCTTACGGCTTTACTTGACACCGATACCGACGACCGCACCGCAGTTGCCATTCTTGTCGATAAAGAAGAAATCGGCAGCGAGGGCAATACTGGTATGCAGAGTAAAGTTTTCGAGGATATAATCAACGCGATTGCAACCGCGCTCGGTGCGGATCCCGCGCGCGTCCGTGCGGTCAGCAAGTGCCTTTCGTCCGACGTTACGTCCTGTTACGACCCCAATTTCGCGTCGGTGTTCGAAAAGAAAAACTCCGCAATGATTTCCTGCGGCACCGCAATGTGCAAGTTCACGGGTGCGGGCGGCAAGAGCGGTTCCAACGACGCGTCTGCCGAGTTTGTGGGAGAAGTGAGAAAGCTTTTTGCTGAAAACGGCGTAGTTTGGCAGACGTCCGAGCTCGGTAAGGTCGACGTCGGTGGAGGCGGAACCGTAGCAAAGTTTATCGCCAAGCTCAACATCGATACCGTAGACCTGGGCGTACCCGTAATTTCCATGCACGCACCGTACGAGCTTGTCAGCAAAGCAGACGTATTCAGCACTTACAAGGCGTTTGCCGCGTTTGTAAAATAAAATTTTAAGGAGAGAACCGTGGAAAAACAAATGATAAGCGATCTTGACGCGCGCTTGAATAAACTTCGCGCCACAAAGAACGACAAAGACGTATACAAACTGTCTACCCCTAAGGATTCTACAGAAGTTGCGATTGTGGGCGAGCCTACCGAGCTTGAAAATACGGTAGCGGAGATTTTTGCGGCTTTGCCCGTAGCCGAGTTGTCCTATACTCGTATTTATAAAGAGTGTGAAAAAAAAGGTTTGGGCAGCATAAGCAAGGCTCAGGTGGACGCGGCGCTGTTTAAGGTGTACGACCTTAACCCCATTTACGACCTTGACGAAATCAAAAATACGGCTACGCAGCTGTACGGAATGCGTTACGGCTTGAATAACTATATGTTTTTCGCCTTTAACAAGAGGTTTGACCTCTTAAATACCTCGGAGCTGATGGTAGAGGGATTTATCGATCTCGTTAGAAGCGTGGAAGAGAGTAAAAACCTCGGCGATATTACCGAATTTTTGGATCGTGCCGAAGAGGTTGTAGATCCCGACGAGGGCGGCAAGGGACGCAAAGAAAGGAGATAAAATGACCGATATTTACTTGATCCGACACGGAGAGACGACGGGCAACAGAGCTAATCTGTTTGTCGGCCACCTCGATGTGCCGCTTACCGATATAGGACTTAAGCAAGCGGAAGCAACGGGCGAATACATGAAAAGCGTCAAGCTCGACGCGGTTTATGCGAGCGATCTCAGTCGCGCGGTAAACACGGCGGAATTTACGGCAAAAGCGCAGGGCTTAAGCGTGATTAAAGCCGAAAAGCTGCGTGAGCTTAGCGTAGGTAAGTGGGAAGGGCTGCAGTACTCCGATATTGCCGAGAATTTTCCCGAAGAGTTTGCCAAGTGGTTTAACGGGGACATCGACGCGCGCCCGGGCGGTAGCGAGAATATCAGAGGTGTCGTTACGCTACGGAAATTTGGACGTATTCAAGTACATCATTATGGAATGGA
>CAZBTB010000049.1:0-8273 GCA_964494605.1 uncultured Lachnospiraceae bacterium | reverse complement strand
GCACATTATTGTATACTCAAATAAACACAAATTAACAGGAGATAGGTTAATGTACCCCGTCGAACGGCGTAAAGCCATTTTGGAAATATTGGATAAGAGCCATTCCGCATCCGTAGAAGAACTCAGTAAAGCTCTATACACGGGTGAGGCAACGGTCAGGCGCGACCTTGACAAGATGGCGCGCGACGGACTTATAACGCGCACTCACGGCGGCGCGGTTAAGCTTCAGCCCGAAAACGTAGACTATCCGTTTGCGTTCCGCGAAAGCGAAAACGCAAAGGCAAAGGATTCGATTTCGGTAATTGCGTCCGAGTTTGTCTCCGACGGGCAATCGCTTTTTCTGGACGGTTCGTCAACGGTTATAAGACTTATTCCGCGGCTTACGTATAAACGGCGGCTCAAGGTAATAACAAACGGAGTAAAAACCGCGTTTGAGCTGAGCCAGGCGGGACTCGATACTGTGTGTACCGGCGGACTGTTGTCGGTGGCGTCTTCGTCGTTGACGGGCGTGGATACGGTGGCGAGTGTAAAGAAATATAACGTCGACGTTTTCTTCTTTTCGTGTCGGGCGATTTCGAAAGAGCGCGGGATTTGCGAAAGCTCGGAAGAAGTGGCTGAAGTCAAGCGCGCGATGTGCGCTCAGTCGAAAAAAAACGTTCTGTTGATCGACTCGACAAAGTTCGATAAATCCGCGTTTTATTCGCTCGACGTCATCGGCAGTGTGGATTATGTTATCACCGATGCGGAGCTAAGCGACGATTGGCGCAAATATTTTTCCGATAACGGCGTGAAAGTATTGTTAATCTGACGTTTTTCGCTTTACTATTTCTTGCCAAAAAGATATAATAATAAGGAATGAGAAGAAAAGCGAGGTAAGTATGGTTGACGGATTTATAAAAGTTGCTGCTATCACTCCCGAAATTAAAGTCGCCGATACGGTTTATAATGCCAAGTCGGTTATTGCCGCCGTTAAGTCGGCGCTCAACGAGGGGGTAAAACTCGCCGTCTTTCCCGAGCTGTGCCTTACGGGGTACACTGCGGGCGATTTGTTCTATTTCGAAACGCTTTATTCGGGTGCAGAGCAGGCTTTGACCGAAGTGATTGCCGCGACGAAAGGCAGTAAAATGCTTGTCTTTGTGGGATTACCCGTAAAGAAAGAGGGCAGTATCTATAACTGTGCCGCCGCTGTCTCGAACGGAAAGCTTTTGGCGGTCGTTCCCAAAACAAACTTACCGAATTACAATGAGTTTTACGAAAAGCGTCAGTTTACTCCGGCTCCTCGTAATAACGAAACGGTTACGCTTGGCGGTTTTACGGTTCCGTTCGGAACGCACATAATATTGCGCGCCGAGAATATGCCCGCTTTTTCTGTTGCGGCGGAGATTTGCGAGGATTTGTGGGTAGCCGATCCGCCGTCGGTAGCGCACGCCGCTTTCGGTGCGAATATAATCGTAAATCTGTCGGCGTCGGACGAAACGGTAGGCAAGGCGGAGTACCGTCGCAGTCTTGTTGCGTTGCAAAGCGCGAAGCTCGTTAGCGGTTATGTTTATGCCGACGCGGGCGACGGAGAATCGACGACCGATATGGTATTTTCGGGTCATAATATAATTGCCGAAAACGGAAAAGTCCTAAAAGAAAGCAATTTGTTCGAAAACGGAATGATTGTAAGCGAAATCGACGTTGAGTTTATTTCGTTCGAACGCAGTAAAATCATAACCCCTAATAAGCCGGAAACAGAATATCGGACCGTATATTTTGCAACGGATTTAAATGAAACCGAACTGACGAGAGTGTTTCCGAAACGGCCGTTTGTTCCCGATGATAAACGCGAACTTGACAGCCG
Source organism: uncultured Lachnospiraceae bacterium (assembly GCA_964494605.1). Lineage (GTDB taxonomy): Bacteria > Bacillota > Clostridia > Christensenellales > Pumilibacteraceae > UBA10677. The sequence continues at coordinate 6,430 of CAZBTB010000049.1, read as the reverse complement.
TGCAGAGCTTATTTTGAATATTCAGGCAAATGCGCTCATTAAGCGCGTCAAGCACACGTCGACGGGCGCGCTCGTAGTGGGTGTGTCGGGCGGACTAGATTCGTGTCTTGCGCTATTGGTTTGTGTCAGAGCATTTAAGAAAACAGGCAGACCGCTCGAGGATATTATTGCGGTATCGATGCCCTGTTTCGGAACAACCAAGCGCACCAAAACAAACGCGCAAAAGCTTGCCGAGCTTCTCGGTGTCACGTTTAAGACGGTGGATATCACGCAGACGTACAAGCGTCATCTCGCCGATATAGGCCACGACGGAGTCACCACCGACGTTACGTACGAAAACGCGCAGGCAAGAGAGCGCACTCAGGTCCTAATGGATATAGCGAATTCGGTTAACGGAATGGTGGTAGGCACGGGTGACTTATCCGAGCTTGCTCTCGGCTGGGCGACGTACAACGGCGATCATATGTCCATGTACGGAGTAAATGCGTCCGTTCCCAAAACTCTTGTCAGATATCTTGTGTCGTTCGAGGCGGAGCGGTCGGACGAAAAGCTGAAAGAGGTACTAAACGACATTCTTGCAACCCCCGTAAGTCCCGAGCTATTGCCCGCAAAAGAGGGAGAAATCTCTCAAAAGACGGAGGATTTAGTGGGACCGTACGACTTGCACGACTTCTTTTTGCATTGTTTCGTGCGCTGCGGTTTCGGCGCAGGCAAAATATACAGGCTCGCCGTCCGTGCGTTCGACGGAGAATTCGACGGGAAAACCGTGGAAAAGTGGCTCGGGATTTTTGTCCGTCGCTTTTTCAATCAGCAGTTCAAACGCTCGTGCTTACCCGACGGCGTAAAGGTCGGGTCGGTGTCTTTAAGCCCGCGCGGCGATTGGCGTATGCCTTCGGACGCATCTTCGGCGTTGTGGTTATCCGAGCTTGACGCAAGAATCAAGAAGGTAAAATGAAAAAACAATCGATAATAAAGCGGTTTCTGCCTTATTATAAGCCGCACATGAAAATATTTATTCTCGACCTTATGTGCGCGCTCGGCGTTGCGCTTGCCGGGCTTGTTTTTCCCATGCTCGTAAGATACCTGCTTAACGAGTGTCTCGCCGCCGCCGACATATTATGGCGACCTATTGTAATAGTCGCGGCTATGATGCTGGGCGTTCGGATAATCGAAATGCTTTGTAACTATTACATGACGACCGTCGGTCACATAATGGGCTCGAGAGTAGAGGCGAGTATGCGCCGCGATTTGTACGTAAAGCTCTTGTCGCTGTCATCGTCGTTTTACGACAACCACCAGGTGGGCGACCTGATGAGCAGGGTTAATAACGACCTGTTCGAAATAACCGAGTTTTCACACCATTGCCCCGAGGAGATATTCCTTGCAATCGTGCGGCTCGTCGGTATCTTTATCTATCTGTCGCTTATCAATATCTGGTTAACGCTTATACTGTTCGCGCTCTTGCCGCCGCTGTGCGTCTTTGCGGTTATCGTCAACGGAAAGCTCGACAAGGCCTGGACGGAGAGACGAAAAAAGGTCAGCCAAATCAACGCTCAGCTCGAGGACTCTTTGTCGGGCATAAGCGTAGTCAAGTCGTTTGCGGGCGAAGAGACCGAAATGGAAAAATTCGACCGCAATAACGAAGAGTTTGTAAACGTCAAAAGTAAGTCCTATAAGCTTCTCGGCTTATTCCACAGCGGCTCGCTGTTTTCGTCGGGAATAATGTACGTGGCAGCCGTCGTTTTCGGAGTGCTGTTCATTAAGCAAAATACCCTCACGACCGTCGACCTCATTACGTTTTTGCTGTACGTAAATACGCTGCTCGGAACGATTTCGACAATCTTAAACTATATTGAGCAGTTTCAGTACGGCATGAGCGGCTTAAAGCGTTTTGTCGAAATCATGGACGAACCCGTGGTAATCACTTCGCCCGAAAATCCCGTTGAAAACGTCGACTTTAACAGCGACATCGTGTTCAACGACGTGACATTCCGCTATGACTCAAACGGCAAAGAAGTGCTCAAAAACCTCAGCTTTAAGGTCAACCGCGGCGAAAGTCTGGCAATAGTGGGTCCGAGCGGCGCAGGTAAAACTACGGTTACGGGCGTGATCCCGAGATTTTACGACGTAGAGAGCGGAGAGGTCACGATCGGCGGAGTAAACGTCAAGGATATTTCGTTAAAAGAGTTACGCAACAAAGTAGGTATCGTTCAGCAAAACGTATATTTGTTTTACGGCAGCGTCAAGGAAAACATTCTTTACGGGCGGCCCGACGCTACAATGGAAGAAGTTATCGACGCTGCAAAACGCGCGGGTGCGCACGAGTTTATCGAAAAGCTGGAGAACGGTTACGACACCGTTTGCGGCGAGCGCGGAGTTAAGCTCAGCGGCGGACAAAAACAGCGTATTTCCATTGCAAGACTGTTCCTTAAAAATCCGCCCGTTCTGATACTCGACGAAGCGACGAGCGCGCTCGATAACGAAAGCGAACGGCTTGTCCAGCGTTCGCTCGATGAGCTTGCCAAAAACCGTACTACGGTCACGATTGCGCACAGATTGACAACAATAAAAAATGCCGACCGAATTCTGGTGCTCACCGAGAATGGCATAGAAGAGGAAGGTTCGCACAAGGAATTGTTAAAAAAGCAAGGCGTTTACGCTTCGCTGTACAGCCTTTACGGAGGAGAGATAAATGAAGGGTAACATTGTAAAAATAGAAAACGAACGGCTCAAAGTCGAGGTCGACTTAGCGGGCGGCGCATTTCACTCGATAGTGGATAAAATAAACGGTGAAGAGCTTTTGTGGCAGGGCGACCCGAAATCCTGGGCAGACCGCGACCTGGTGCTTTTTCCGTTCTGCGGCTACCGAGTGGACAACTGGTACGCGCATGAGGGCGTGCGCTACGAAATGGGGATTCACGGCTTTGCAAGGCAGAGCATATTTACGCTTGAAAAAAACGATGGTTCGAGCGCAACGCTGCTTTTGACCGAAACGCCCGAAACGCTGAAGATTTATCCTTTCCGTTTCGAGTTCCGCATGACTTACGAATTAAAGGGAAACACGGTAACCGTCGGGTATAACGTAAAGAATCCCGACGGTAAGCCGATGTATTTTTCGGTTGGCGGTCACTTGGGACTTATTTCGGACGGCGAGGAAACTAAGGATGGTGGCGAGGATACCAAGGGCAATTATCTGGTGTTCCGCGAGCCCGCCGTAAAGGAATATCCGCTGTCGGTAAGCTTTGTTCTGCCCGTTACGGACATGAAGCCCGTTACCGAAATCGAAGCGGATAAAGCGTTTTTCAAACGCGTCAGTACGCTGCTTGTTGCCAACGACGGTGAAACAGAGGTTACGCTTAAGCGAAAGTCGGGCAGAGAGATTTCCGTAAAGTCGAAGGCTCCCGTTACTGCGTTTTGGTCACACGATACAAGCGGAAAATACGTATGTATCGAACCGTGGTTCGGATTGCCCGACGCAATGCCGCCCGTTCGCGAATTAAGCGAAAAGGAAATGACGACAAAACTCGAGCCGCAGGGTAATTACCGCGCGGAGTACATTTTAACCGTAAAATAAAAATATCTTTTTAGGAGTATAGATTATGAACGACGTAGAGAGCAAATTCAGCGAATGGTGCAAGCTTGCTTGCGATTCGGACGTTAAAGCGGAGCTGAATATACTTGCAGGTGACGAGAAGGCTAAGATAAACGCTTTTTATAAGGACCTGGAGTTCGGCACTGCGGGTATGCGCGGCGAGATCGGAGCGGGTACTAACTGCCTTAACGTTTATACTATCCGAAAGGTTACGCAGGGGATAGCCGATTGCATGAAAGCACACGGCTATAAAAAAGCGTCCGTTTCGTACGACAGCCGAATCAAATCCGATTTGTTCGCTCGCACGACAGCCGAGGTTTTTGCCGCCAACGGCATTAAGACGTTTATCACACGCGAGCTTATGCCCACGCCGTTTCTGTCCTATCTTACGCGCGAAACAAAGTCGGACATCGGAGTAATGATAACCGCCAGCCATAACCCGGCTAAATACAACGGTTACAAGGTCTACGGTTCGGACGGCTGTCAGCTGACCGACGCCGCGTCGCTCGAAATGACCGGATACATCGATAAAATCGATCCGTTTGCCGTAACCGCCGACGACATTGATACCTATATAAAGAGCGGTTTGGTTGAGTACGCGGGAGAGGATATCACTGAGAGTTATTTGCAGGCGGTTTTCGCTAAACGTAACGCTCTTGCAGACGGCGTAAAAGTAACTTTTTCGCCGCTCAACGGTGCCGGTTACAAGCTCGTCCCCGAAATCTTAAAGCGCATGAAAGTGGAAAAGCTAGATATTGTCACCGAACAGAGTATGCCCGACGGCAATTTCACGACTTGCCCGTACCCCAACCCCGAAAAAGCGGAAGCGCTAAAGCTGGGACTTAAGTATGCCGAGGAAAACGGTTCGGATATTTTGATTGCGACCGATCCCGACTGCGACCGCGTGGGTATTGCCGTTAAGACGTCGGGCGGACTCAAGCTTATGACGGGCAATGAGGTGGGAGTTCTATTAGCCGATTATCTGTTGCGCATAAAAAAGGAGAACGGAACGCTTGCCGCGCGCCCGGTTTTAGTCAAAACAATAGTTACGAGCGAATTGCTTAAAAAGGTTGCCGCGAAATACAACGCCGAAATTTTCAACGTTTTAACGGGCTTTAAGTATATTGGCGACGTTATAGCCAAGCTGGAGAAAAAAGGCGAAGAGGACCGCTACGTTCTCGGATTCGAGGAAAGCTACGGTTATCTTTCGGGTACTTACGTCCGCGATAAGGACGCTGTAAATGCGTCAATGCTCATTGCCGAAATGACAGCATATTATAAAAAGCAGAATAAGACTCTTATCGACAGAATAGGCGAGATTTACGCCGAGTTCGGACTGTACGAGCACAGGACTATAAGCTATTCATTCCCGGGCAACGAAGGAAACGCCAAAATGCAGAGACTGCTTAAGGAGCTTCGCGAAAACCTTCCCTCGGTTATAGGCGGGTCTAAGGTGGTTAAATCGGTTGATTATCTTACCCAGACCGAAGTGGAGCTTCCGCGTGCAAACGTCCTTTCCTTCTTTATGGAGGACGGCTCGGGACTTATAGTCCGCCCGTCGGGAACAGAGCCGCTGATTAAGGTTTATTTCACCGTCTGCAAAGATAAATCCGCCAACGAAGTTAAGCTGAACCAAATGAAAGCCGAGGTCGACGCGTTTTTGGCTTAAATAAGTTAAGCTATGCTTATACTTTAGTTAAGTAAATAAAATCGCAAAAGCCCGCTCTATGCGCTTGACAAAATCTGCGTGTATATTGTAAAATAATCGCGTTAAAGTGATTGCACGAAGCGTTCGGCAAATGGAGGATTCGGTCTTTCATTTGTGGGACGCTCTCTTTTTTTCAGGGAGTTACGGTATGAACGAAATTAACTTTATCAAATATCAAGGCTGCGGCAACGATTATATCTATATCGATTGCTTCGATTCCGAGCCTACCGACGAAAGAAAGAGCGAAATCGCGCTTAAGCTGTCCGACCGTCATTTCGGCGTGGGCGGCGACGGCGTGGTGTTTATCACTAAATCGGATAAAGCCGACGGTTTTATGCGGATGTTCAACGCCGACGGAAGCGAGGGCAGAATGTGCGGCAACGCAGTACGCTGTGTCGGTAAGTATCTTTACGAAAAGCGCGGAATCGAAAAGAAAGTTTTGTCCGTCGAGACACTGAGCGGAATAAAGACGCTCGATATGATAACGAATAACGGTTCTGTTATTGCCGCTAAAGTTGATATGGGGGCGCCTAAGCTACATCCCGATGATATCCCCGCTAAGCTTGACGGCGACATCGTAATAGGTCGAAAAGTCGATTTGGATACCGAACGGCAAATCACGCTCGTTTCGATGGGCAATCCGCATTGCGTAATATTCACAAGCGACGTAAAGCATCTGGATATAGAGACGCCGGGCAGGATTATCGAAAACCATTCGGTGTTTCCCGACCGTATCAACGTTGAGTTTGCCGAGATTATTTCCACCAACCGCGTGCGTATGCGAGTTTGGGAGAGGGGCAGCGGCGAAACGCTTGCCTGCGGCACGGGCGCGTGCGCAACGGCAGTGGCAATGGTACTTAACGGTTTTGCGCGTCGCGGAGAGGACGTAACAGTCGAGCTTCTCGGCGGCGAGCTTACGATCAATTACGATAAGACCGTGTTCATGACGGGCGCGGCAACCGAAGTTTTCGAAGGAAGAATAAAATTATGACTAAATACATATTCGTAACGGGCGGCGTTGTTTCGGGCTTAGGCAAGGGCATAACCGCGGCAAGCCTCGGGATGATGCTTAAGGTGAGGACGGCGAGGAGCTGGCCCACATCAAGCTGCCCGCCACCGTCTCCGGCGAC
>CAZBTB010000048.1:0-8388 GCA_964494605.1 uncultured Lachnospiraceae bacterium | reverse complement strand
ATGACGGCAACGCCCTCGTGCGGCTTGACTGCGTCGCTGATCGCCTCGTACTTGCCCGTTGCCGAATTGAATCTTGCAGGCGCTTTGAGCGCGGTTGCGTACGCAAAGAACGCCATGGTTATTCTTCTGCCGTTAAAGTGCTCGTCGCAGTAAGCGTTTACTCTGTCCATAAGGTCGTTAAGGAACAATATAGCCGTGGTATTATAAGCGCCGTCGTGATCGGTGATTGCCTTCGTGCAAGCAGGACATGCGCACCAGCCGCCGTCGTCGGGCTGAGTGAACGTCATGCGGTTTGCGCTGGGTGCAAACTCCATTGCCTCTACGACAACGTTTAACGCCTCGTTAAGCATTGCGTCGTATTCGGTAGCATTGCCGTGCGCTCTGTAACAAATGTGTCCTTCGGCGGTCGCGTACCAATCGGGATGATAGTTATCGGGATCGTCGGGATTGTTGAACATGCTCTCGGGGAAGTAGTCCAAGTCGTTGTGCCAAGCGTTTCCTCTGTTTCTCGGTATAAGCCAATAGGTGCTGTTGGACTTATTGGCTTTAGAATACTCGCTCGACCTTTGTCCGGCGCTGCCGCCTACGCGGTAACGAATCGCGGGAATTTCCTTTTCGTCGAACGCGCGGAGCTTTAAGCTGTCGAGCTTGACGACCGTAATTTCGTCGCCCGAATACATCGCATAGCCGATTTCATGCTCCAAAAATCCCGTTACGGCATTTTCGACACCGTAAGAGTACGCGCCTGTCATGTAACAGTTCGAGCCTACGGTTTTAATAAGATAGCCGCTCTCGTCAAGCTCGGAAAACTTAGGGTCTATACTTGCCGCCGCGGTTTGCGTCGTTGCGCCCACGAACAAACCCTTGTCGCCGGTATACTCTCCGTCGGTAACAATGTCGAGGATTACGCCGGTAGACAAAGCGAGGTTGTCTCTGAGCCTCTCCGCCGCCTTGTTCTCTTCAAAAACGGGATTCGCGGGGATTACGATTTTATAGTCCGAGCGTTTGTCGGCCACAATGGAGTAAGAGGTTTCGGCAAGGTCCGAATCCACTTTTAACGCGGGGTCGGCAAAGCCGTAAACCATGGGTCTGTCGGCGCTCGACACGTAGTCGCTGCCCGTGACAGTGCCGCCGGGGGTGTTGCCCGGATTGTTTTCCTTGGGCGCACAGCCCGAGGCGGTAACGGCAATCAACATGCCTAACGCAAATGCAAAAATCTTTCTGATACTTTTCTTCATACTCTTTTCCTCTCCTTACGCTACCGTCACGGTGTACTCCAGAATAGTGGAGTTGCCCTGTTTGTCGCAGGCGTAGTACTTGATGACGTACACACCCTTCATTGTAAACGTATAAGTCTTTTCTTTGATCTTAAGCACCTTGGACTCGGGCGTCTGAACGTACATGAGTACGTCAACTTCGCCGTCCTTGTCGTCGTAAGCCTTGGCTGCGGTGAGCGTAATCTTTTCGCCTACGGAAGCTGTCGCCTGGACTTCGCCGTCAAGCTTGATTACTGGCGCAACGACGTCGATAACGTTGATACTGTAAGAAATATTGCGCTCTCTGTTTCCGCTCTGGTCTTCGCCGTAGAACTGAATGATATACGCGCCGTACATGTCAAGCACGATTTTGCGCTCTACCTCGGGATCGACCTCTTTAAGCTCGACGCCGTTTACGTCCTTAACGGTCGTGCCGTCGGGAGCGGTAACAGTGCACGTGAACGTACACGAGGGCGAAAGCACGTCGGCAATCGCCGCGCGGAACAGCGTTACGGAATTGCCCTTTAGGTACGAACCGCCCGTAGTGCCCAGGATCATGATGCCCGGTTTAATCATTTCGAAGCCGCGGGCAGAAAGCGCCTGGTTGCTTACCGAGTTTACTTCGACAGCCGCGTTTGTGCCGATTCCGTCGGCGACTATGCTCATGTAAACCTTGCCGCCCGTAAATCCGCCGAACACTTTGTTGTTTTCGTCGAAAGGTACGACCTTGGTGTAGCCGTCGGACAGCATATTGGTGGACGCGGTATAGCTGAAATAGAAGCCGCCGCTCGACTGGCGTTGCAGCTCGTAGCGTCTCGTGCCGTTGATGAGCGCCACGTCGTTGGTTAAGTTAATATCGAGCACGAGCTTTTCGGCGGGGTTTTCGTAACCGACAAGCATGAGCTTGACTTTATCCATGTTAACGGGCTTAAACGCCACAGAGAAGTTTTCGGACAGAAGCGGATTGATAAACTCCGCGCTTGCTCCGTTCTTGTTTACGGAAAGAGTAACGTTCTGCGTCTGAGCTTTTGCCGTCATTCCGTCGGTTGCGAAGTATTTTTCCATTCTGTAATCTTCGCCGTTTATAACGTCGTATACAGGCAGGGTTATGCTCTTTGAGACCGTACTGCCGTTCGCGTTGGTCGCAACCCATGCGACTTTTACCTCGGTGTCGATACGCTTGGGAGTAAAATTCCTGCCGCTTATCGTGCGCGTGCCCTCGGAATCGGTTATCTGAACCTTAACGGGTACGCTTACGGGAGTTTCGCCGTTGTAATCGTACGCGACAGCAAGCGGAAGCCTGTTTACCTGACCTGCAAGCAGGTATTTCTGAACAACGGGAAGATCCGCAAACACGGGTTTATCCGAAACGCTTACGGCAATCGTATAGCTCTCGGTCGTCTCGTGCCCGATATAATCGCGGGCGGTAAACGATACGATGTAGTCGCCTGCCCGATGGGGAACAAAGCCGTTGTCGGCGATGGTAACGTCGTTTCCGTTACGCGTTACTTTTACGGTGAAATCGGCGTTGCCGAGTGCGCCGGTAGCCGATGCGCTTGCGAGCGGAATGAACTCGCCCACGTTGCCGCTCTCGGTTTTGTCGCTAAGCGTGACTGCAAGGTCTGCCGCGCCGTCCGTTGCGTAAACGGCGACCTTTCTCGTCGATTTGTTACCCCACGAATCGCGCGCCGTGTACTCTATCTCGTACCAGCCTTTAGCCGCGGGCGTGAATTTGCCGTTTACTACGGGAACGTCAAACGGGTAGTCGGTGGAAACGTTGCCCTTGACTCTTACGTCTATAAACGAAGGACTGAGCTCTGGGTCGTCGGCTTTTGCCGGGAAAACGGCGTAGGGCTGCCCGACGAGCGCGTTGGGTAAGCCGTCCTCTTCGTAGTCGCCGAAATCAACCGCAACGGACGGCGCGGTGCTGTCCGTAACAACCGTTTGTTGAAGGTTTACACCTCTGAGCGAGGTTATGAAAATCTGCGCGGGATTGTCGCCAGTGTAGTTGTCGGCGGTGATCGTAAGATAGCACTCGCCCGTCGTAAAGCCTTCCCACGGGTTTACGTAATAAGTAGGATCGTCTAAATCTGTTACAAAGTTACCCACACCTCTGCCCGCATAAACGCATCTTGTGTTATAATCGATGCAGATTGCCGAACGGTCGGTATTGCGAAGCATGTTCTGCTCTGCCGTATCGCCGTAAAAATCCAATCCCGTGTGAGAATTGTCGATCCACGGGGTCATGCACCAGCTCATAATACCGTAACTTCCGTACTGATCGGTACGGATATTATCCTCTCGACCGGGGTGAACGTCGAGCGGCTCCATGTTCTGAATACCTGTCAGCTTCTGGTCCTGACTTGCCGCTTTCCACCAGGACATACATTGGCGGATATTGCTGCCGTTTGTTAAGTTGTTTGCGTTTACGTCGATATACTTACTCGAATCGTACTTATCGGTAAAGCGGAAATTGATTGTGGTAAAGTCGCGGACGCCGCGCTCGGCAGAGGGCACGTAAAACTCGATTACGGGCGTGCTTCTTGTCATAACGCTGAGGTCGATTGCCTGATTGACGGTTACCGAATTGCCCTTACTTAGCTTAATGAGCAAGCCGTTAATCTCGCCGACGGTTGCGTTTAATCCCGTGTACTCGTTAAACGGGTGGTTGCGGTACACGGCGGTGTCGTTACCTTGCGTTTCGAACAGCTTGGATTTAACGGTAAAGCTGCGCTTTTCGGAATAGGTTTCGCCGTTATATTCCGCTCTTGCGCTTATCGAATAAACGCCTGCTTCGGATAAAACGAACTCCGACGCCTTGACGGTTTTACCCGACGGGAAAGTCAGGAATTTTTCGACCGCAACGCTCGTCTCTCCCGCGCTTGCGGTAACGTCGTTAGCGGCGAGCTTGTCGTTTTTGAAAAACTCCCTCTCGGTAGCGAACGTGAACGACACTTCGTCGCCTGCATACGCCGAAGAAATGCCCACAGCCGCAACCATGCCGACAAGCGCCAGCAAGCACGCGACTATTGCGGTAATCTTTTTCCTTTTAGTCATAATTTTCTCCTTTTTAGGTTTTATTTTAATACGATGTGATTTTCAATCTTTATAAAGCCGGCATTTCGTGACGAGTCCGCCGTCTAGCCGCTGACGTCATCTAGCCTTTAACGCCGCCGAGAGTAACGTTACCCATAATCTTTTTATGGAATCCGATAAACAGCGCGAAAACGGGTACGAAAACTATCATACACGCGGCAAGCTTTCTTACGTCCCAGCTCATTTGCGTTTCGCGGTTGTCGACGACAAGCTGGTTAAGTCCGTAAGCAAGCGTCGGATGCGAAGGCATATACAAAAGCGGCGTCTGATACTCGTTCCAGAACTCGATAAACTTGATTAAGAACACGGTTAAAAGCACGTTTTTAAGTAACGGAATATATATCCTTAAGAATATCGAGAGATTGCCCGCACCGTCTATCTTAGCCGACTCGGCAAACGCCGACGGAAGGCTCTTGACCGATGCGTGCATGACAAGAAAATACATTCCGAGGAAGTTGGTACGCATGATCATGATACCGATAAACGAGTCGTAAAGGTGCAACATCCGCGCCATTGCTATCTCGGACGGCAGCGAGCCGACAACGGGGATAACCATGCAAACAAGCACAGTACCGTAAATAAGTCCCGAGAACTTGCATTTAAAGCGTGCGACAAGGTACGCCATAACGCAGGGAGTAATCGTAGCCATTACCGCACAGCCCAGCGAATAGATAAGCGTGTTTAAGACAAGCGACGGGAAATAGACGTTGTAAATTCTCGTAGCCGTAGCAATCTGGACGTAAAAGTAGCTGTAAGAAATAATATAATTCTCCAGCGTCGGCGGATTGGGAAAGCCGAAAGTGTTCAGCCGGTAGTCGTTGATCGTTTTAAGCGACGTCATGAGCGCGAACAGGAACGGAAGAACAAGGCTGAGCGAAAACACAACGAGCAGTACGAACAACACAACGTTGAAAACCGACGTATTCTTTATCTTTTCTTTTATAGTATTTATTGCGTTCATACCGTCACACTCCGTCCGACATGGGGTCGAGTTTATCCAGGAGTTTTCTTACGGCGAACACCGCGGGAATGGTGACCGCACTGATAAGAAGTCCGAACGCCGACAGCATGGGATAGTCGCTGAGCGACGCTTTTGCCACTTGCACAAAGAACCAATATCCTATGGTGATAAAGCTTGCCGTAGGATCGGAAGCGTAACGCCCGAAGAAGTTGAAGATACCCATCTGATTGACGAAGATACCCGCAACGCCCGTCACGAGGAATACGCTGAAAGTGGGGATGATCTGCGGCAGAACTATGCGCGTAAACTCCGAAAACCGCCCTACTCCGTCCAGCTTTGCCGCCTCGGTCACCGACGGATCGATGTTGGACATAGCGCCGACGTACAAAAGCGTGTTGGTGCCGAAGCCCGTCCACAGCGTGTAGATAAACAGCATCCAGAAAGTCATGCCCTTCATCTGCATAAGTCCGCCGATCACCTTACCCGTTACCGAATAGACAAGCTCGGGTATAAACGCCTCGGTCATATACTGATAGACCATGGTGGTTACCATGGGACAAATAATGGACGGCGCGAAAAGTATAACCTTAAACACGCTCCAGCCCAGACTCTTTTTATAGATATAGTAAGAGAACAGGAGCGCAAGAGGAACGGTAATCACTAGCCCGAGCGCGTAGGTTTTAAGGCTGTTAAGCGTATATAACCACATGGTCACTCCGTTGTCTTGGAACAAGTCGAAAACCGCTTTGAACTGATTAAAGCCCGTATAGACGTATTTTCCGAGGTCCATATCGTAGGTCTTAAACGCCATTAAAATCATGTTGAAGTTTACGCCGATGTAAAAGAACGCAAACTGCACGACGGGTATTGCCGCCATCAGCACGTAGAAGATTAAGTCGGCTTTACTTAAGACCGTAAACCGCCTCTTTTTCTTGATAACTGCCATATTCCGCTCCCGACTAGTCGCCGTAAACCGACTTATACGTGTTTTCCCACGCCGACTTGCTGTTAAGCTCTATGTTGCCCTTCCAATAGTCGTAAGCGGTTATCGTCGAATCGTTTTTCATGGAAACGTGAGACATATTCTGCGAAATGCCCTTGTACGTACTGCGGTTAAAATAACTCGTCGAGAAAGCGGACGGCGCATAATTGTAAACTACGTTGTCCGAATACGGATAAACCCAGTTTGCATTTTTATGAATGTTCCAGCACTGTTTCTGGAAATGCGTAAGTCCTCTGTACTGCTCGTCGGTGAGCGTGTAATCAAACGAACGCGTCTGCCCCGACTGAACGGTAAAGGTAGCGAGCGCCTCGTTGGTGGAAGTGTACTGCAAGAACAATTTTGCAAGCGGGATTTTATCCTGCGCTATGCTTGCTTTTATGAAACAACCGCTGTACAGGCTGTCGAGATAGGTAGGAGTCTTATTGCCCACGTCGTCCGCGGTCGGCCACGGGAGCGGCAAAACGCCCAACTTTCTCTCCGTCTTTTTGGCGCCCGGAACGTTTATCATGTTCTCCCACGTGCCTGCCGCCTCGTTCTCCCACCAGTTACCCTCGATGATCATCGCGATGTCCTGCTTGGAGTTGAAACGGCTCCACAAAAAGTCGTCCTGCATCTGAAGGTGCGATACGCTCGCAAAGGAGTGCGAAACGTCGTAGTACTCGCCGCGGATAATGCCCTCGATAAACTTGAACGCGTCGAGCTTACCCTTCTGACGGCTGAGTAGGTACGCGTTGTCCGAGCGTATCTCCTGCTCGCCCCAAGGCGTTACGCCGTCGTCTTGCAGGAGCGTGTTGCTCGTGCCGTTCATCGTGTAGTTTAGCAAAAGCTCATCCGCGCCGCAATAGGTAGCCATCAAAAGATTGGCGAACTCGCTGACGTAGACCTGATTTCCTCCCGTCCAGGCGAGCGGAACCACGCCGCGCTCTTCCTTCATGTACTTGCACAATTTAAAGAACTCCTCGAAGGTTGCGGGAAGCCCGTCGTCCTCGGAATAGTCGATGCCGTTAATTACGCCCGTCTTTCCGTCGGGACCGTACGAACGAGCGTCGCTGTCGCGAATGATAAATCCGTCGTTGCCGTTGTCGCGATTAAGCGCAAAGTACAGCTTGTTGTCCTCGAACAGGTCAATGTCGTACATAATTCCGGTGTACGCCTGATAGTGCGGAAGAGCATAGTATTTGCCGTTACGCGAGTAATAACTCCTCTGCTGCGCATTGAGTTTCTTTTCGATCGAACCCTCGTTTTCCGCGCCCAGATTCTCGGTCGAGCCCGTAATGCTCTTTATAGCCGTGGACTCGTTTAAGCTCTCGGTGACAATGTCCGTAATGTCAAGCAGCTTGTTCTGCGACAGGTGATCGCCCAAATACAACCACTCGGTAAAGAAAATCTCGTTCTGCGAGCTGTCCATATCGGTCAGCCACGTCTGCCCGTTGGTCTTGCTGTTGGAAATCATTACCTGCACGCCCGTCTTGCCTTCCTCAAAGCTAATGTCCTTATACTTAGCCTCGAAGCTTGCCTTAAGCGCGTTTATCCAATTTTTGCCGTAACCGCCGTTAAAGTTGGCTACGTACAGCTGAGTTCTGTTATAGTCGATCTGCTCTTCCTCTTCGCCCAATCCGCCCGGATTACATGCAAATGCGGGTAAGCAGCAAACGCAAGCAAGAATGCACGCCAAAAGCTTTTTTAGTCTGTTCATAATCTACCTCTCTATGTATAATTTGATTTTTTGTACCGATTTATTAGGTGGGATTTTTTTATTAGGTGGAGATTTCTCGTCGAGACTCGTTACACTCGTCTCTCACTCGAAATGACATTAAAGTAAATAAACTGCACGGGTTGAGACTAAGGCTTAGTTTTTGTCCGCGTCGTTTTTATTTTTTTGTCATTCCGAGCGAGCGGTTACGCGACGAGGAATCTCAACATATTAAGTTTTTTTCTAAGATGGAGATTTCTCCGCTACGCGTTCGAAATGACATTAAAGTAAATAAACTGCACGGGTTAAAAGGAAGGCTTAGTCTTTGTCCGCGTCGTTTTTATTTTTTTGTCATTCCGAGCGAGCGGTTACGCGACGA
>CAZBTB010000047.1:0-8429 GCA_964494605.1 uncultured Lachnospiraceae bacterium | reverse complement strand
ACTGCAACAAGTACAAATCGACTATAAGCCCCAGTAATTCGGGTTCGAAATTTTTCAGCACTCTCTCGATAATGATTTCTCCGCCGTCGCGGATAAACTCGTGCGAATGGTTGTGATACAGAAACTTCAGTCCGCTCTTGCGTATCTTCTCGGCAGCGGGTCTGAGTTTCCGAACAAACTCGTCCGCCTCGCGCAGGTTATACATTCCGTAATATCCGAGCCCCACGTAAGGAACGCCCAAAATCTTATGTCTCTCTATCACGCGATCGGTATCGTTTAGTATTTCGTCGAGCGGCGTGTGCGTGACGCAGGCGTAAAGCCCCAAGTTATCCAAAACTCCCTTGAGCCGGTTCGGGTCGTAAGGTCCGAACGCCGAAATCTGAATGGCGTCGTATCCGCACGCCTTGATTTTTTTCAAGGACTCTTCGATATCCTCGGGCGTTTTGGTAAAATCACGCACCGAATACATTTGTGCTGCAAGCTTCATTATAAATTCCTCTCCTTAAATTGTTTATTAGCATTTGCTTAAATTAAGTATAATACGATATAATTAAAAATGCAATAGCGCTTTATACCCAAAAATATGACTTTTTATACTTTTATTTTGACAAAAAAATTTTATCCTGCTATAATACTTTTATGAACGAATTTTTTTTGCATTATAATTTACTCAACGACGAAACGTCGTACATGAATTATCTGTACTATAATGTTCCCGAGCCGTTTACAAAACACTGGCACAGCGATTACGAGCTTTTCGTGTTCTTGGACGGCGAAGGAATTATGACCATGAAGACCGAAAGAATTCCGCTCCATGCCGGCAGTATCGTGCTGATACCGCCCGAAATTTACCACTGCTACGAAAACTTAGACAATAAAACCCGCAGCCGAATCGTAATCAATCTGCCGCCGCGGGTAATAAAATCGCTTGGGTTAAATGAAACCTTTACAAAACTTACAGAGTTCGGATCGGTTTTCGATATCTCGACGTCCGACGAGCTTACCGCGCTAATCAACTCTCCGCTCGATAAAAGCCAAACGACGTCCGACGAAAACATGTCGGTCTATTGCTTGGGAATCCTACTTCAGCTTTTGTCGGAGCTTGCCACGGGCAAATTCAGCATTATCCAAAAGAAAAACCGTCAATCGGAAGTGACAAAGAAAATTATCGCCTACATAAACGAAAATATCGACCGCACGCTGAAGGTCGATAACATTGCCAAGGATTTATACCTGTCAAAGTCGTATGTTGCAAACAAATTCCTGTCCGAAATGAAAATCGGCGTAATGCACTTTGTGCGCAACAAAAAGATACTTTACGCCAAAAGCCTGATACTTTCGGGCGAAAGCCCCACCGACGTCTACGTAAAATGCGGCTTTAATGACTACGCCACCTTCTTCCGCGCATTTAAAAAAATCACAGGCTTAACCCCGTCCGAGCTTAAGCCTAAAAAATAATTTTAATCGGTGAAGATTCCTCGTCGCAAATCAATTTGCTCGCTCGGAATGACATAACAGTGCTCAGACAACCACTGTCATTCCGAGTGAGCGGTTACGCGACAAATAATCCCTACTTTTTTATTTTATCGGTGGAGATTTCTCCGCTACGCCTTACTTCGTGGCGTTCGCGCTTACGCGCTCGGCTAGCAAAATGACACAATAGACGAACGGCTCGGGTTGATAGTAAGGCTTAGTATTAACCCGAGCCGTTTATTCTGTTATGTCATTCCGAAACGAAGTGAGGAATCTCCACCGATTAAAGTCATTGCGTCAATGCCGAGCAAAAATGCTTGCTTGCAAGGGCATTTTTGCGACGGTATTCACGAGCGCGTGCGTTTTATAAAAAAACGCGAGACAGCGCACACGCGCTGTCCAAGGCGGCACGCCTTGTTACGCGCGAGTTCGAGAAATCTCCACCTTAAAAAAATTATTATAATCTAAAGTACATCTCCACCGATTAACCTATTTCTTTCCGATAAGTCTTATTATTCTGTCGGCGGTGACCGAGAAGAATAAATCAATAGGAAGCGTGGCGACGGTAATGAGAACGGCGGCGGCTACAGTGCCTATACGGTCGATAAGCGCAAATAGCGAGGTATCGGCGATAAAGTCGGCTAAGAGAACCATAACGACGAACGCCAGGCAGAAAAAGGCGGCGTTTACGGCGAGCCTTACGATAGCCTGCCACATTATTTTATAGTTTAGTTTGCGCAATAGATATGCGACTATGGAAAACGGCGCAAAGACAATGCACAAAAATAAAAACGTCGTACCCAAACCCGTTATAAAGAAACAAAGGGTTACGGACACGGCGATAGTTATTATACCGTAGACAGCGCCCGAGCTTACGAAAGCGATATAGAAGCTGAGCGCAGCGATGATAAGAGGGACTATTCGGGCGGGAGTAAAGCGAGACACCAAAATCACGACGAGTGCTATGGCTACGCACACCGCCGAATAGGTTATTTTTCTTGTGGTATCGCGAGATGACATTTATTAAATGCAACGCATGCAGTCGCAGCACAGCGAAGTCAAGCAGTACGCAAGGCAGCAATTACTGAGCGCGTCGCCCTGTTGCTGTATCTGGTCTTGGTTTATTTGGTTTTGGTTCTGACCCAAGCTGTTGGGGTCGACGTTGGAATTACCGATAACGACGTTGAGTTTATCGAGCGCGATCTTATACTTATTATTATAAGGGTCGCAGGCAATCGCCGCCTCGAGCTGTTTTTTGCTCTCGGTGAGCCAATCGCGCTTATAGTAAATGATAGACATATAATAGTGCCACTCGCCTTCTCTTACAGTCATTGCGTCGAGAGCCGCTTGAGCCTCATCGTACTTTTGCTGTTTTATGAGCGCATCGACATAAGCGAAATCCCCGGCGCTTGCACCGTCGGGTCTGACCGCTTCGACTGTTTCTACCTTTTGCCGGCGGGACTCGATTTCCTTCCACGCGTCCTCGAGCTCGGTAAGCTTTCTTGCCGCTTCCGTGCCCGCTTCGCCCGCGCTGAACCTGCCCTCGCCGTACTCGGCTTTGAGCTGATCGTAGCGTGCTTTTAATTCTTCATACGAACTGTTTTCGTCCAGTCCCAATATTTCGTAGGGGTTTTTCATTATTAACTCCTTTTCTAAATCATATTATTATGAATGCACAGTCAAAGCTTAGGTGCAGGTAGCTTTTTATCGCTCCCAAGCACTTCGGCGACCTTTTGCCTTAATCCGACGTGAACGATATTTTTGAGCAAGCTGTAGCTTTGAGTAAAGCTCATGCCGTTAAAACTCTCGATTGCGCGGTTGACGGTGGAATTGAGGGCAAAAGCTATTTCGTCCTTGTGCGCCTCGAAAAACTCTCTGCGCGAACCGAAGTCGCCGTACGCCGCCAAAAACGGGTTGTAGTTGCCCTTCTTCGCGTCCTCGTCTACGTCGTCGAGCGCGTCGATAAGATAGACAAACTTACCTATATTATAGCACAAAGAAAGCGTGTTGTCATCCGCTTTGCCGCCCATTACGCAAAAACTGACCTCTTTTAACAGAGATGCAAACGCGTGAGCGACGCGGTCGATACTTTTTTCACCCGCTTTTTCCATTTCGCGGAGCTCGCCGTAACGCCGTTTCAGGATTTCGTCCGCCTCGGGCAAAACCTTGACGGCTTTAAGATACGGCTTTTTCATTGCGGCGCGTGCAAGGCGTTTTTTGCCTCCGCCGCCGTCGATCACGTCGTCCAAGATTTTATAATACGTCATTATGATATTGGCGGCGCAAAGCCTGTCCAACAGCTCGTTGTCGCGTATCATGACTTTTTTCCGAAACGGATTGCCCACGCATTTAGCCTCGTAGAACTCGACGTCCTGACTGGTTACGTCGTGCACCAAAAGGCTCAGAAAAGTTACGTCGTAGGTCGTGGTAAACCTCGGCAACGAACCGTAGTTCTTGCCGATAGCCTTGCAGATACCGCAATAGAATGCGCGGTAAAGCACGAAATCCTGGTCGCGCAATTCACTTTTTACGGGGGTAACGTATCCGAACATTGTCAGTGACTCTGTACCAATCCTATTTTTCTGTAAACTTTAGATAAGGTTTTGCGAGCCGTATAGCTTGCTTTTTCCGCGCCTTTTTTAAGCACCTCGTCAAGATAGCCTTTGTCCGAGATAAGCTCGTTGTACTTTGCCCGTATCGGCTTAAAGAACTCCACGACGCACTCGCCCACTTCGGTTTTAAGCGCGGCGTAATCCTTGCCCTCGAAACGGCGTTCTGCGTCCTCGACCGTAACGCCGCCGAATACCGAATAAATAGTCAAGAGGTTGCTTATACCCGGTTTATCGGGCGAGAACCTGATTTCGTTTCCGCTGTCGGTCACGGCGCGTTTGAATTTGCGCATAACGGTGTCCGCGTCGTCGAGGATAAAAACCGTTCCGTTACTGTTTTCGTCCGTTTTGCCCATTTTGGCGGTAGGCTCAAGCAGCGAGCCGATTTTTGCGCCCGACTTAGGAATTATACCCTCGGGAACGACGAACGTTGGAGAATACTTATTGTTGAAACGCTCGGCGATATTGCGCGCAAGCTCGACGTGCTGCATCTGGTCCTTTCCGACGGGCACGATATGCGTGTTGTAAAGCAGAATATCCGCCGCCATAAGCATGGGATACGCAAACAGTCCGACGTTTACGTTCTCGGGGTTTTTCGCGCTCTTGTCCTTAAACTGCGTCATTCGCCTTGCTTCGCCGAACTGCGTATAACAATTAAGTACCCAGGCAAGCTCTGCGTGTTCGTGCACGTGGCTTTGCATAAAAACCGTGCTTTTGTCGGGATCGAGACCGATTGCCAAAAAAAGAGCGGCAAAGTCGTAGCACCTGCGCCTTAAGTCCGCAGGCACGTTGTTTACGGTAAGCGTGTGCAAGTCCGCGACCGCGTAAAAGCAGTCGTACTCGTCCTGCATTTTTACCATATTTCTAAGAGCGCCGATATAGTTGCCGATAGTAAGTTCGCCCGTAGGCTTTAATGCGCTGAAAGCAACTTTTTTCTGTTCGTTATCCATGTAGTCCTCTTATTTCTCCGCGTGCTTTTCCGCATACTTCAATACGTACTCCGCGGCTTTCGTCTTATCTATTATATCCGTATGAAGTTTTTTTAACGAGGGTAATTCCGCCAAACTTTCGGGTAACGGCAACGCCGTAACGTCCTCGAGCTTAAGTAATGCCTTTAATTCGTCCTTTTCGGGCTTTTCGCCGATTGCCGTCAGAACGTCGTTGACGAACTTAAACGGACTTGCGGTGCTGAGTACTACCGTTTTGGTTTCGTCGCCCGTTTCGTCCGCGTATTCGCCGTAAACGCTTAACCCCACTGCGGTGTGAGTGTCCGCAATATATCCGAACTCGTCGAAGTAGTCCGCGATCGTTTCCTTAACCTCATCCTCTTGAGCGCAGTATGCGGCAAACTCTTCGGTAAGCTTACTAAGCTCACTGTCCGTGATCGAATAACTGCCCGTCTTTTTGAGCTCGTCCATGCGCTCGGCGGTCTTTTTATCGTCTCTGCCGCTGAGCTCGAACACAAGTCGTTCGAGGTTGGAGCTGATCAATATATCCATAGACGGACTCGTGGTCTTGTAAAACTCGCGCTTTGCGTCGTACTTGCCCGAATTGATAAAATCGGTCAAAACGTTATTCTTATTGGACGCACAAATCAACTTGTTTACGGGCAGTCCCATGCGCTTTGCATAGTAACCGGCGAGGATATTGCCGAAGTTTCCGCTCGGGACGCAGAAGTTGAGCTTTTCGCCAGGCTCGATTTCGCCCGCATTCAATAAGTCGAGATAGGACGAAAAATAATAAGTAATCTGCGGAACGAGTCTGCCGAAGTTGATCGAGTTTGCGCTGGACAGCTTTATCCCGTGCTCGTTCAGTTTTTTAGCTATTTCCTCGTCGGTGAAAATCTTTTTGACTGCGGTTTGCGCATCGTCGAAGTTTCCGTTGATTCCCGCAACCGCGACGTTGCTTCCGCGCTGAGTCATCATCTGCAGCTTCTGCAAGTCCGAAACTCCGTCGCTCGGGTACAGAACTATTATATCCGTGCCCTCAACGTCTTTAAACCCTTCGAGCGCAGCCTTACCCGTGTCTCCGCTCGTCGCTACGAGAATGAGCGTTTTTTCTTTACGCCCCAACACCTTCTTACTGCCCGTGATTAGATAGGGCAATAACGTCAACGCAATATCCTTAAATGCGTGAGTAGGTCCGTGCCACAGCTCGAGCACAAAAAGATTGTCGTCTAGCTTTACAAGCGGCGCGGCGTCTCCGTCGAACCGTCCGTATGCCTTAGACGTAAACCCGCCTAAGCTGTCTTTAAGCTCGGGCAAGAACTTGCCGATAACGAACGCCGCGCGCTCGCCGTACTCCATTTCGGCCATAGCCTTAAGCTCGTCCGCGCCGATCTCGGGAAAAAAGGCGGGCACGAAAAGTCCGCCTTCGTTCGATAATCCTTCGACCACCGCCTGTGCTCCGCTTACTTTTTTAGCGGTGTTTCTGGTGCTGATAAATTCCACTGTACTGTCGTCCTGAAAAATAGATTTTGATTTTTTTATATATACCTTCTCATAAAGTCCGGTACTTCTTCCGCCGTAACGGTAAGAGTAAACGTCACGTCGAACTCCCGACCGAGCAAGTCGAGCTCTTTAAACATATCTTCAAGCTCAGAAGGATCTTTTTTAATAAACTTGGCAAGTCCGTCGATAAAGATGTCGGTAACGTCGTAATTGCCCGCGAGCAAGCCTTTTATGAAGCTAAGCGCGCCCGTCTCGTCTTTAATACCGTACCGGTTGATGTCGATAAAGCGAATGGAGTTGCTTACTCCCGCCGAGTGGTCCTTACAGTCGGTAACGTAAATAACGTTGCCCTTTGTCTTGCACACGCGCTCGTTCGCCGCGTCCATAATACGCTTGGTTTTGCCGCTGCCCTTAAGTCCGTAAATAATGTTAATCATTTTCCGCCTCCGATTAAATTTTCGAAAATACCGCTTTTTCGGTACTTCCAATATGATTATACAACAAAAATAAGATAAAGTGTTGAATTTTGCGAAAAAAGTACGATAAACTTCTAAACTTTTTTTCACAAACCCCGTTTATTTCCTATTTATGCCCTCTCCGAACAATTTGTGTAAGTTTTTATCGTATAATCTTATCATCGAATCGAGCTCGTCGTCGCCCATAATCGTGTTTCTGCCTGCGGCGTACTCGGCGTCAACCATCTCTTTGAGCGCCTTTACGACGGGATCGGTCTTTTCGACGGCATTGTTTGCATCAAGCGAATAGTACGCATTTATCCAATAGGCAATGCCTGCAAGCCCCGAGGTGTTGGAAATGGAAACCGTGGGTCTGCGTCCCAAAATTTTATGGGTGTCGAAAACGTTGTAAATCTCCTCGTCTTTGAGAAGTCCGTCGGCGTGAATACCCGCACGGGTCGCATTGAACGCTTTGCCGACAAAGGGCGTGCGCGGCGGAATCGTATAGCCTATTTCCTTTTCGAAATACTCCGCAAGCTCGGTTATCGCCGTCAGGTCCATGCCGTTTGTCGTTCCCTTCATCTGAGCGTACTCTATACACATAGCCTCGGTGGGACAGTTGCCCGTCCGCTCGCCTATGCCCAACAGAGAACAGTTGACGCTGCTGCAGCCGTACAGCCAAGCGGTCGTGGCGTTTACCACCGCTTTATAAAAATCGTTGTGACCGTGCCACTCGAGCCATTCGCTGGGCACTCCCGCATAGTAGTTGAGTCCGTACACGATACCGGGTACAGAGCGCGGAAGCGCAGAACCGGGATAGCTTACGCCGTAACCGAGCGTGTCGCAAGCCCTGATTTTTACGGGCATACCGTAGCTTTCGGAAAGCTTCATAAGCTCATAGGCA
The DNA here is from genome assembly GCA_964494605.1 of uncultured Lachnospiraceae bacterium. Lineage (GTDB taxonomy): Bacteria > Bacillota > Clostridia > Christensenellales > Pumilibacteraceae > UBA10677. The sequence continues at coordinate 538 of CAZBTB010000047.1, read as the reverse complement.
AAAGGCACGACGAATCCGTAAAAGTCGGCGCGCGTAATGTCCTCGAAATGACAGCGCGGAACTATCCCAGAGTCAAGCGCGGACTTAACGATTCTCAAATATTTTTCCATAGCCGACTTGCGGTCGAGCTTCATCTTATTATATATATGATAGTCGGAGCAGCTGACAAGCACGCCCGTCTCCTCGATACCCAACTCTTTGACTAGCTTGAAGTCATCTTCGTTGGCACGGATCCAGCTCGTGATTTTCGGAAACTCCAGTCCAAGCTCGCGGCATGCCCGTACAGCCGCTTTATCCTTATCCGAATAAAGGAAGAATTCGCTTGCTCTTATCAGTCCTTTTTTGCCGCCGAGTTTACTCTCGAGCTTGAATATATTGACAATCTGCTCCACCGAAAGCGGCGCGGTAGACTGCTGCCCGTCACGGAAAGTCGTGTCAGTAATCCACCATTCGTCGGCAGGGTTCATGGGCACGCGGCGGTCGTTAAACGTTACCTTAGGTACTTTTTCATAATCGAAAATGCCGCGGAAAAGCTCGG
>CAZBTB010000046.1:0-8491 GCA_964494605.1 uncultured Lachnospiraceae bacterium | reverse complement strand
GAACGGAGCCGAAAAATTTTGTATTGTAGCACGGTTGCGGAACGCGTTTTTGCCTATTTTTTCCACAGTCTCGGGAATTGAAATCGTCTTTAATTGAATACAGCCTTCGAATGCACTCTCGGCAATAGTTTTTACCGATTGCGGAAAATTGATTTTCGTCAAACCCGAACCCGAAAACGCCGATTTACCTATAAGGATAACGGTGTTCGGCAGAGTTATAGACTTAAGGTTGATGGTTGTCATGAGAAATCCTTCGGGAATTTCGGCAATATTTTCGGGCAAAATAACCGAACTCAACTCAGTAGCGCCGCAAAAAACCTCTTTACCGTACTTAATATTCGGCGCATACGATAAATCAACCGAAGTCAATGAAGAGCAAGATTTAAATGCCGAATTTCCTATAAAAGTCAGCGAACTAGGAAAATTAACGTAAGTCATTTGATTGCAAGACCGAAAAGCCTCTTCGTCTATCTTTTCGATTCGGTCTCCCAAAACCACAGACTTAAATCCGCCGCCCGAAAAAGCGCGTTTACCGATCTTTGTCATTGCGGGCAAACTCAACATTCCGTACGAATTACATCCGTTAAAGGCATTCTCGCCCACTTCGGTAAGCTCCGTAAAATCGCCCAAAGAAGTCAAACTGTTACAGCCGCTAAATGCCGATTTTCCAATGGACTGCACGTTATCGAAATTCGCGGATTCCAGTTTTCTGCAATCTCTGAAAGCGTCCTCCTCTATGACCGTAACGTCTCCGCCACCATAAACTTGAGTAAGCTTGATACAGTTTTTAAATGTTCCCTTTTTAATATGTGTTATTCCGTTCGGAAGAACTACCGAATTAAGTCCTCTGGCTTCGGCAAACGCTTCGCCGTCTATCTGCTTTACTTTATCGTTAAGAATAACGTTTTTTACCGCATAGCAGTATTTAAATGAATTTTTGAAAACTCTTTCGGAATCGGTAATATAAACAGTAAGATCGTAAGTCAAGTCATCACAGTTGGTAATATAAGACAGTTTACTTCCCGTACTCTTTCGCGTTTTTCCTATAAACGGCACACTGATAGACTTGAGATAACAATCGACAAAAACGTTCTTTTCGATTTTTTCCACCGAATCGGGTATAGTTATCGACGACAAGCCTTTACATTTCCCGAACGATTGCTCGCCTAATATTTTCAACGAATCCGAAAATCTTACGTCACTTAAGGTCTCGCAATTATAAAACGCTTGTTTTTTGATTTCGGTAACGTTATCCATGCCCGTAACGTCGCTCAACGAGCTACAACCCTTAAACGCATATTCGGGAACGGTCGACAATCCGCCGCCTATAAAAATCGACGACAATCCGCTTGCACCTTCGAACACGCTCTTACCGAGAGTCTCGATATTATACAATGCTGCATAGGATAACGATTTGCAGTTATAAAATGCTTTTTCCCCTATCGAAACCAAATTACCCAAAGCGGTTTCGCCGTCATTGAACGACGAGCAATTATAAAACGCGTTTTCGCCTACAGTTTTGACCGAGGCAAAACCGCCCAACGCGGTCAATTCAGGACAAGAAGCAAACGTACGCTTTTTTATTTCGCCCAACCCGTAAGGAAGATTTACGTATTTAAGTGCGCCGCAGTTTTCGAATGCGCTTTCACCGATTTCGGTTATACAATCGGCTAAATAAATCGTTTCTACCGTAGCGCAGCTTTTAAACGCACCGTTTCGCAATTTTGCGGTGTTGGTAACGGATATTTGTTTAATCGGCGTATTTTTGTCAAACAAATAATTCCACTTATCAAAGCTGTCCGCCTTTTTGCCCAAGAACGGAACAGATAAGCTACGTAAGCGTTTGCAACCGTAAAAAACTTTTTTGCCAATCTCGGTCACGTTGTCGTTAAGCACAATCTCGGTAAGCGCTTCGCAATTACGGAATACGCTGTTACCGATGATTACGGCGTTGTCCAAAACGTTGAAATCGCTCAACGCCGTACAGCCGGAAAAGGTTTCGTTATTAATGCGCGTAAGCTTAGTCGTGTCCGCTACAAAAACCCTTTTAAGTTCGGTGCAATCTATAAACGCACCCTTGCCGATCGATTCCACGCTGCCCCACATAATTACGCTTTCTAATGCGGTGCAATTCTTAAATGCGTTATTTCCGTTAGAGATAACCGACTGCGGCAAGTTTAATTCACTCAGATTAACACATTTTCTGAATGAATTTTTTCCAAAACTCGTGACCGTATCGGGCACCGCAATTTCTTTCAGCGACAAACAGCCGTCAAACATATTATCGGAAATAGCGGTAAGCTCCGACGGCAAGCAAACAGACGACATGTTTTTACAGTTTTTAAACGCACTGAATTTAATCTCATTTACCGTTTCGGGAACTGTAACGCTATCGAACTTTTCGCCGTAAAATGCATAAGGACTTATTGCGACAGCGGTTTTTCCGTCGACTTTCACGGGAATATTCAGCTCAGAAATATCTTTATCGACAAGTCCGGCAATCGTTATTTCGTTGTTCTTTAGATTGCGGTAATAAACCGTATCGTTATAACCGTCGTAACGCTCGTAGAAAAACGAAATTGCGCCTATGGAAAACACCGACAACGCAATAAAACTTAAAAAGACAGACTTGACGGGTTTTGTGAAATAGTAATAATCGGGGCGCTTTGTTTTTCTGCGTCGTTTTGCTCTGATTGCACCGTATATTATACAATATACCGTTATCAGCCAGAGCGCGAGCGCACAGAAAATGTATGCCGTCATTTGTTGGTTTTTGAGTAGCGTATACTTATAAATAAATCCGACTACAGCGACAAACAGCATGGCAGGCGTACCGAATATAAACGGATAAACCTTGTAACGGAAATCTTTACGGCGAGCTAAATCTTCCTTAAAAGCCGCATTGATAACTTCGGGCAAAGTCGAATAATCGACGCCGAGAAACATGTTCTTAAGCTCGTAAATATCGTGCTTTTTTATATCATTCAAATATCTTATGCCGTGAGCGCGTAAGATTTTTGCATCCTCGGCTGTAAAAATACCGCCGTTAGTCTCTTCGAGATTTACTTTATGTATATAATTTTTAATTTTATGCCAACGTTTTTCGACTGCTTGAGACTCTTGAATATCTCCAAAAACGGCATAGCGAAGAACTTTAGCCAGCGCAGAAGCGTTTTTGACGTTTAACGTCAAAAAGTCAAGCTCGCCGATCTCCCAGACTTCCTGTACTAAAAGCGGAATATTCTCGTTGGCATAAGCCTCGTGAATACCGACACCGCTCTTTTTACGCTTTTTTCCGACGATGTCTTTAAGCGTTTCGATACCGCTCTCGATTTCGGATAAAGACAGCTTATTCGATTCACCCGTTTTGTCCATATACTTATAAGCATAATACCGAACCGAGCTTAACGGAATTCGCGGAACAGTCCCAACGCACTTATCTGTCTTTAGGTCATAAAGCACCGTACGTTTTTTCAGTACATAATCGCGCTCGTAATTTTCCTTATACCCGAATCCCAAACGCGTATGTAAAATCCTACTGTTTTTTAACGGAGCGTTTTCTCTATAGCCGAAATACTGCTCACGCTCTATTGGCGCAAGCAACTTTTCGTTATCGGTTTCGGTTATTGTTGGTTTTTCAGCATTCTTCCGCATCTTAAAAACTCCGCTTACTGTCTGATCAAATTGTAATCGTTAAACCGATTGGAAAAAACGATTTTATACGCGCGTCTCGAAACCTCGTCGCCGTCAATATAATTGAATTCTTCCGTCATATAGTAATCGACGGTATTTTCCGTTTCCTGCAATATAGGCTTGATGAAAAGCGTTTGATCGTCCACAAACTTCGATGCACTGTTTCGCACTTCGATTTTTACGCGATTACCGCCCTTTGTCTCTAACGCAAGCTCCTCGCGCTCGAATAAACGTCCCAAAAGCGCTGCGTTATAGGCGTTGACTATAGCATACTCGTAACTGTTTTCCGTAAAATTCGCATTAACCGCGGGAGTCACAGCTAACGAAAGCTTTGCAAACGGCTTAACGTTATCGACCTTGTGTACGTTGAATTTGACTCTCGCCGACATAACTTCGGCAAACCCGTCAACATAACGATTTTTATTTTCATCCCTGTCAACGATATCGATAATTCTTCCGCAAGCGGCGCGGCAAACGTATATGTCTTTCGGGCAATCGTTCTCATCGACGTAAGTAACGTGCTTTACCGATTCGGCAGTTGCAATCACAGACAAAAAGTCATTCCGTTCGTATAGAGTTTTGACAACGATCGGCATAGCCGCAAACCCTGCCTGCCCTGCGCCTGAAATATACGACACAAAACATAGCGGGGCTTTCTTTTTTTCGTCCGGATACGCAAGGCATACGCCTATGCTCTTTACAATCAAATCGCTTGCGCCGCCCTTATCTGCGGCTTTGTTGCTTTTAAAAGCCATTCTTTCGTTTTTCTCCTATTCGGTAACCGTCGGGTCGGATATCACCAAAGTGCCAATCAGATTTTGTCCGCCGACAAGTGTGTAGTTAGTATTGGATACCGCGCTGATTCTCACGGTATGAGCACCCTTTGCATTAAATGTCTGACGGGATAACGGCGAACCGTTTTGTACGCCGCCACTCGACACAAACGACGCAGTTCCCGTAATATCAACCCCGTCGACTGCACCCACAACCTTGAATCTTAAGACGTAATCGGTAGTTTTGTTATAGTCTGCTTGGAAATCAGTTTTATCCTCGTATGGACTGTTATTATAGCCGGTCGAATCCAGTGACCATAAAACTTTAACCGCCTGCGGCTTTATAACGATACTGCCTTTAGTAAGCTCGTTTGAATTGTCCACAATATAGTTGCCCTCTTCGACTCCGCCTAAGTACGCGGTTATCTGATATTCGCCGGCATTGGTTACGGTATTATTCGCACTGCTTCTGCCGCTTTTGGTTTCGCCGTAAGAAGTCTTTCTCGTAAGCTCATAGACAAAGCCGACGCTAATTGCGGTATTGCTCGTATTGTAAGCAAAAATCTGTGCCGTGTGCGAGCTACCGTCGTAAGTCGTATCCACATTGTTCCAAGATACGGTTATATGGCACGGGGTGATTGTGTACGTAGCTTTAAGATTCTCGGCGTTTTCAAGCGTGTAATTCTGCGAATATTCGTTAGACAGAACTTTGATTTCGTGCGTATAAATACCTACTTTATTAAAGCTATATTCGTAATTCTTTTGCGCCATAACCGCGGAAGTCATATTCACCAAACCGTCCTGACTTGTAACAACGTAGCTTAACTGCGCATATTTGCCGTCGTAAACCTTGGAAAATGTGTTGCCTTCCATGCTGTTCCACGTAATCTTAACGGGTTGCTTAACTATTGTCAGAGTTCCTCCGTCCAAATTTGTTGCACCGTCAAGCGTGTAATTGGGATTGTCTATATCTACAACCGAAGCGCTGTAAGTACCGACGTTCGTTGCATAAAGAATTCCCGAGCAATAGTACCTTACCTCGTCGCCGTCTATAACCCCGGCTCCCGACGGCGAGTTCTTAAACTCGGTTCCGCTGTAGGGCACGCTTGGGTTAGACCAATTTATTCTCGCAACGCTCTTCGGCGTAATATTCAAAGCCGCCGTTGCGCTGCCTACTCCGCCGGTAAAAGTATAATTACTGTCGGTAAGCGCAATTGTTGTCGAATAGCTGCCTGCGTCCACCTTACTTAGTGTAGCACCTGTAACCGACACCGTGCCGCCGCCGTTTTTGCCTGTAACCGTTGCCGACAAAACATGGGCACGCTTATCGTATTCGACTGTATAAGTAGTTCCGCTCGTAAGCGTATTCCCGTCGCCGTACCAAACTATAACCACAGGCTGCGGACGGATATTCAAAGTATGCGCCTGTCCCGAATAAGTGCCGATAGTATAGTTATCAGTGTCGGAAATCTGTGACGCTCTTACGGTGTATGTACCGACGTTAGTATAAGAATTGACATTATCAACATAGCTAACGACCGTGACGGTATCGCCGCTCACCGCATTTGTCACTTGCGCGGTAATGCCGTGTTGCTGTCCGTCGTACATTACGTCGTCTTGTCCCGACCAAGTAATCTGAACTTCCTTTTTATTTACGGTAAACGTTTTACTATCGCCGCTCGTCGTTCCGTTTATCTTATAGTTGGAATTACTTACCGCCGTCACGCTTACAGTGTAAGTGCCCGCATTCTTGAAAGTATTGTTAGAATAAGTAAGCGTGACCGTGTCGCCGTTACAAAGATTTGCAACGGTCGCAACCGCTCTGTGTTCCAAGCCGTCGTAAGTAATGCTTAATCCCGAACCGCTTGCTCCTTCGATTTGCCAATTAAGAGTTACCGGGCGCTGTACAATCTCATAAGTAGTCGAAATATTTGCGTTTTCCGCCAAAACGACGTTAGTGTTACCCGTTATTCCCGTTACTTGTATCGAATAACCCGCTCCTACGTTTTTGTTTGAAACAGTGTTGTACGTACAAACTATACTGTTGTCGGTAAAGCCCGATAATACGGGAACAGCCGTCGGATGCTGAACCGAGCCGTTATAAACGAACGAGTTAGTCCCCCATGTTACAGCGGTAACTTGATATTTTGCTATAGTCCAGATAAGCGTTGAGGTCTCCGTGCTGATTACGTAATTCTTATTGGAATTAGTAACCGTTACCGAATACGTACCCGCATTGACGGCAGTAGACGTTCCCGCCAACGAAAAACCTACATTCGCTCCGGTATACGCTTTTCTGTCGGTATCGCTCGTCGCCCCTGTCAGGCACGTTGCGGATACAGTATGCGAGGCTTTATTGTATGTAAAGGACGAAACGTTTAACCGTGCATCGATAACCTTGGGAATTATGCTCCAGGTAAGTGAATTATTTGTAGCCGGGAGACTATAATTGTTGTCATTAAGAGTAACGGTTGCCGTATATGTTCCCGCTGCTATAGCGCTTGAATCCGAGCCGTAAAGAAGCGTCACCTTATCTCTTACAGCCGAACCTGTACGGGTAACAAGCATACTGCTGTCAATATTCGTACTTAATATATATGTCTCTCCGTTGAAAACCAGATCGGAAGCGCTATCGTATTGTCCGTTTCGCCTCGGGTTGGTGAAATTCCAAACCCCGGTAAGGTTAACTGTTTTCTTTGCAATTACGAACGAATTTGTTCCGCTTCCCGACGCTACGATATAATTGCTGTTACTGAAACTGAAAACGTTCAAAGAATATGAACCTGCATCGATTGCGACATTCAGGCTTGCAATAGAATAAATTTCCGTTGCTGCCGCATCTACAACGCTGAAAGTATACGAACTGCTACCCACTTTTACATTCAGCAGAGAACTTGACGTTACGTCACGGCTTAAAATTCCGTCAACGCTGAAGGACGGTCCTTGATATTGTCCGTTATATGTATAACTACTCTCATTATTCCAGGTAACGGTCAACGGTCTTTTGTTTATTCCGTAAGTAAAGGACTTTGTTGCGGAATCCATTTGATAATTAGCGTTACCCAAGCCGTTTACGGTAACGGTATAGCTGCCGAAATCGATTTTACCGTTCTCGGAGGCAGTCGTATACGTAATTGTTATCGCATCACCCGTTTCCAATCCGCTTGCGGCGTGTGCAACAACGTTTTTGACTGAGCCGTCATATACAAAAACCGCACCGTTACTCTTTAAGTCGCCGTTTACCGTCCAATTAAAGATTATGGGCTTAGCCGTGATCTTCCAATTTACCGAAAGATTTACAGCTTGCAGTTCGTAATTCGACCAGCTGTCGGGCAGCATTGCGCTCGTACTGTAACTATCCGATACGTTAACCTGTGAAGGCGCGGTAACGTTGAGCGTAACACCGTCGTTTAAAGCAATAGTATCCACAATAACGGGTGCCAGCGTATATCCGTTTTTATTATAAATTCCGCTTGCGCTGAGCCCCGGCAAATTGATTACCTCTTTCGTGCTGTTATTTATAAACTGCCAATGCGAAATTCCTATCGAACGCTTGGAAATAACTATATTGCCCGAATAAGTTCCGGTTTCACCTATGATATAATTCTTATTGCTGAACGAAGTCACACTGACGGGATAGGTGCCCGCATTCTTTCCGCGATATACAAGCGAAACAAGTCGGAATCCCCCGGTTATTGTACCGTTCACTAAACCTTGTGCGCCCGGTGCGCTGAAATCGGAAAGCTTTACGTCCACTAAATCGTCGTTGATTATGCCCGAAACAAGCACTTCGATATTACGCTCTTCGCCGTTATAAATATAAGAATTCGGCGTAAACGTAATCATTCTTTTGTTAATTGTAAAAGCTTGGCTTTCGACTTGTATAGAATAGTTGGTCTTATAATCGCCCGCCGTCGCGCTGAAACCATTAATCTTAGCCGTGTAATCACCTGCGTCTTTAGCCTTAAATGCAATGTTATACGCTAAGTGCTCCTCGGCGCCTGTCTTCTCGAGCGAACCTACCT
>CAZBTB010000045.1:0-8549 GCA_964494605.1 uncultured Lachnospiraceae bacterium | reverse complement strand
CATGCGCCGCTTGGGCGCCCACATAGAGGTAAAGGGCAGCACCGTTTACGTCGAGGGCGCCGAAAGCCTGAATTCCGCTAAGCTGGACGTGGGCAATTCGGGCACTACTTTCAGACTGCTCGCAGGACTGCTGTCGGGCGTCGAGGGTGAATTTACGCTCGACGGCGATTCGTCCATACGCCGCAGACCCATGAAAAGAATAATCGACCCGCTTTCGGCTATGGGAGCAAAGATAACGAGCGAGGACGGGCGCGCACCGGTTAGTATTATCGGAACGAAGCTCAAGAGCATTTCGTATCAGATGCCCGTTGCGTCCGCGCAGGTAAAAAGCGCGGTGCTTTTAGCGGGGCTTAATGCCGACGGCATTACCACCGTTCACGAAAAGATAAGGTCGCGCAACCATACCGAAATCATGCTTGCCGCCATGAAGGCTAAGATATGGATAGAAAACCATACCGTTTCGGTCATGAAGAGCAAGCTCAGCGCCGTAAACGTCGAAGTCCCTGCGGATATATCGTCGGCGGCGTACCCCATGGTTTTGGCGGCGTGTCTAAAGGGCGCAAGAGTGACGCTCACCGACGTCGGAGTAAACCCGACGCGCACGGGAATCTTAACCGTTCTCAAGCGTGCGGGAGCGGTCGTCGAGCAGTCGTCTACGCGCTACCGTGCCGAAAAGAGCGCGGACATTACGGTCAGGTATTCGCCAGACATGCAGCCTTTCGTCATCGACCGCGAGGACATACCGTATTTAATCGACGAGATACCCGCGCTTGCCGTTCTTGCCTGCTTTATAAAGGGCGAGAGTATCATTAAGGGTGCGGAGGAGCTTAAGGTCAAGGAAACCAACCGCATAGATACGACCGTTTCGGCGCTAAAGGCAATGGGCGCTGATATTACCGCCACCGACGACGGAATGATTATCCGCGGCGGAACGGGACTGGCGGGCGGCGCAACGATCGACCCCAAGGGCGACCACCGTATCGCCATGTCGCTTGCCGTTGCCGCGGCATTGAGCCGAGAGGGAGCCGAAATACTGAACCCGGAATGTGCCTACATCAGCTACCCTGACTTTTACGATTTATTTAAGGAATAATAATGAAAAAATACTGTTTGCTCGGACATAATATTTCATATTCGCTGTCGCCCTTTATCCATGAGCGGATTTATAAGGCGACGGGCTACGAGGCAAGCTATGAATTGCTGTCGGTAAGCGCGGAAGAGTTACCCGAAAAAGTCGAACTATTGAAGGGTTACGACGGTTTTAACATTACCAAGCCGCACAAGCAAAATATCTTGCCCTATTTAACGGGCGAGCACCCTAAGAGTGTAAATACGGTTTGCGTCCGTGACGGCAAACTTTACGGCTATTCCACCGACGGTTACGGTTTTACGCGCGACCTAAAAATCAGGTTCGGCGAAGTCTCGGGACAAGCGCTCGTGTTGGGTGCGGGCGGAGTGGCGCGAGTAGTCGTCGAGGAGCTTAAAAACCTCGGACTTGACGTTTGTATCTATAACCGTACCGAAGAAAAGGCGGACAAGCTCGCAGCCGAGTTCGGCGTGAAAAAAGTAAACCGCGAGGACGTAAGCCCCGACTTAATCGTCAACTGTACGAGCTTTGGTTTTAACCCGGGCGAAAATCCGCTGCTAAACGACCGCGGCGAAATCGCAGTCGACAGATCCAAAGTCAAGTGGGTGTACGATACGATTTATTCGCCGCCTCAAACCGAATTCTTAAAGTCGCTTGCTTTTGCTGAATGCGCCAACGGTTACGGAATGCTGATTCTGCAAGCCGTCGAAGCGGACAGAATAATGTGCGGACTGGATATTCCGGACAAGCTCGAACGGAAATTATATAATGAAATATTAAACGAATTGGGAGAGAAGCTATGAAAATACTTATCTTAAACGGACCTAACTTAAATATGCTGGGCGTTCGCGAACCGGAGATTTACGGCAATCGCACGTTAAAGGACATCGAAGACAATCTCAAAGATATTTACGGTTGGCTGGAGCTGGAGTTTTTCCAAAGCAATTCCGAGGGCGGAATTATCGACAAGCTCCAGACTACCGACGCGGACGGAATAGTATTAAACGCCGGCGCTTACACGCACTATTCGTACGCTATTCACGACGCGATAAAATCCATTTCCGCGCCCGTTGTGGAAACGCACTTAAGCAATATTTATAAGCGCGAGGAGTACAGGCACAAGTCGGTTATCGCCGCGGCGTGCTTAGGCTCCGTGTGCGGATTCGGCGAGGACAGCTACCGTTTGGCTGTCGAGGCGTTAGTCGGCGCGTTGAGCGAATGAAAAACATAGTTTTGATCGGCATGATGGGGTCGGCTAAGACGACGACGGGCAAGCTTATCGCAAAAAAACTTAACCGCCCGTTTTTCGACGCGGATTCCGTGTACGTTTCGCTGTACGGCGAAACGATTTCCGAAACCTTCGAAAAATCCGGCGAGGCGGAGTTTAGGCGGCGCGAAACCGAGGTGGCAAAGACGTTGGGCGCGCTCGACGGAGCAATAATTGCGTGCGGCGGCGGAGTCGTCCTCAATCCCGATAATATGGCGGCGTTAAAAGCCAACGGAATCATCGTACAGCTTACGGCAAGCCCCGAGGCAATATATGCGCGCGTCAGCCGCAACGACAGCCGACCGCTTTTAAAAGAGGGCGGAATAGAAAAGGTCAAACAGATTATGACCGAGCGCGAACCGCTTTACAATAAGTATTCGGACTTTAAGTTCGACAACACTTACGTCGGACCCGACCGAACCGCCGAGCGGATAATCGCATTATGCAAAAATAAAGTATGATAAATCCCGCTTGTTTTCCTTGTCTAATTCGGCAATAAGTAGTATAATGATAGATAGTCGGGCATAAAGAGCCGACGTTACGGAGTTTTATTTTATGGATTACAGCGGATTAAAGAGCGGAACTGACGTGCGCGGAACGGCGCTACCAGGTTACGGCAGCGAAGTAAACCTGACCGACGAAGCCGTTCGGGCGATTGCGGACGCGTTCGGCGTGTGGATTGCTACGCGCGTTAAAGGCAATAAGGTAGCGGTGGGCGGCGACAGCCGCTTAAGCAGCGAGCATATTAAGGGAATAGTGGCCGAGTCGCTCACCGACGCAGGCTATACCGTGCTCGACTGCGGACTTTGCTCCACGCCCTCCATGTTCATGACCACGCAGTTTAAGGCGGTGGGCGCGGCGGCAGCGGTTATGGTTACCGCGTCGCACCACCCGAGCGAGAAAAACGGCTTAAAGTTTTTCCTGCCCGTCGGGGGATTGAGCAGCGCAAACTTAAGCGAGCTTATCGACATGGCTAATCGCGGCGAGCGTTTGAGCGACAAGGAAAAAGGCGAAGTAATAAAAGACGATTTCATGGCGCACTACTGTGACTTTCTGGTTGCTAAAGTGCGTGACGCAGTGGGCGGAGAAAAACCGCTCGACGGGCTTAAAATAGTGGTTGACGCGGGCAACGGCGCGGGCGCGTTCTATGCCGAGCGCGTACTTAAAGTCCTCGGCGCGGATACTGACGGAAGCCGTTTCCTCGAGCCCGACGGCAATTTCCCCAACCATATCCCCAATCCCGAAAACCTCGTTGCCATGGAGGCTATTGCCGAGGCGACCGTGGAGAATAAAGCCGACCTCGGCGTTATCTTCGACACCGACGTGGACCGTGCGGCGATTGTGGACGCAAGCGGCAGAGAGATAAACCGCAACAGCCTTATCGCGCTCATTTCGGCGGTTTTGTTAAAGGACAATCCGGGCGCGACTATCGTTACCGATTCGGTCACAAGCGACGGACTCAAAGAGTTTATCACCGCTCGCGGCGGAGTACACCACCGCTTTAAGCGCGGATATAAAAACGTTATCGACGAGGCGGTTCGGCTCAATAAAGAGGGTATAAACGCTCCGCTTGCGATAGAAACGAGCGGTCACGCCGCACTCAGAGAAAATTATTTCCTCGACGACGGCGCTTACTTGGTTACCCGCATAATTATCGAGGCTGTAAAATTAAAGCGTGAAGGAAAGAGCGTTACCGATTTGATTGCGGGGCTTAAGATTGCGAAAGAGGAGCTTGAGGTAAGGCTGAGCTTTAAGACGGACAAATGGAAAGAGCTGGGCGCGTTCGTAATCGAGAGCTTAAAGCAGGTCAAGGACAAGCATCTAAAAGTAGCCGACGACAACCGCGAGGGCGTGAGAGTTTCCGTCCCGGAGCTTAAGGGATGGTTTCTGGTGCGTATGAGCGTGCACGACCCCATTATGCCCATCAATATCGAATCTGACGAGCAGGGCGGCGCGAAGAAAATCGCCCAAATCTTATATTCGTACCTTGTCGGGTTCGACGGACTCGATACGACTAATCTGAAGAAAACTACCTTATAAAGGAGAAAAGAAATGAACGACATTCAACAGTTGACGGTAAACGCAATGCGCGTATTGTCCGCAGAGGCGATCGACAAAGCCAACAGCGGACACCCGGGACTTCCTCTCGGCTGCGCACCCATGGGCTATGCGTTGTTTGCGGAAAACCTCGTGCATAATCCCAAGAACCCCGACTTTTTCAACCGCGACCGTTTTATCCTAAGCGCAGGTCACGGCTCCATGCTCGAGTATTCGCTCCTGCATTTGTTCGGCTACGGACTTACCATGGACGACATCAAATCCTTCCGTCAGTTCGGCTCGAAGACCCCCGGTCACCCCGAGCACGGTCACACCAAGGGCGTGGAAACGAGCACGGGACCGCTCGGTCAGGGTATCGCCAACGCCGTCGGTTTTGCAATTGCCGAAACCATGCTTGCGGCTCGCTTTAACAAAGAGGGCTTCAATATCGTCGACCATTATACCTACGCGTTGTGCGGCGACGGCTGTATGATGGAGGGTATCGAGAGCGAGGCGGCGTCGCTTGCCGGCACGCTCAAGCTGGGTAAACTTATCGTATTATACGACAGCAACCACATCACCATCGAGGGCGACACCGATTGCGCGTTTACCGAAAACGTAGGCAAGCGTCACGAGGCTCAGGGCTGGCAGGTCATTAAGGTTGCCGACGGAGAAGATATTTCCGCAATCAGCAAGGCAATCAAGCGCGCCAAGAAAGAGACCGAAAAACCGTCGCTCATCATTATAAACACTGTTATCGGACACGGCTCGTCCAAAGCCGGTTCCGCCGACTGCCACGGCGCACCGCTCGGCGCGTCCTGCACCGAGGAAATGAAAAAGAACCTCGGCTACAACTATCCGCCCTTTACCGTTCCCGAAGAAGTTTACGCGCATACCGCAAGCATGCAGCGCCGTTTCTCGGGCTACGAGAAGAAGTGGAAGAGACTGCTAAAGGCTTACAAAGAGCAGTATCCCGAAGAGTATAAGCTGTTTAATGCGGCTGTTAAGCGCGAGCTTCCCGACCTTGTGCACGACGAGTCCTTATGGGTCAAAGGCGAAAAAGCAGACGCTACGAGAAACGCAGGGGGAGTGATCCTTAACAAGCTTGCCGAGAAAATACCGTTTATCGTGGGCGGTTCTGCAGACCTTGCGCCCTCTACGAAAACTTACCTTAAGGGTGCGGGCGATTACTCTGCGGCTAACCGCGCGGGCAGAAACATGCACTTCGGTATCCGCGAGCACGCCATGAGCGCGATTTGCAACGGCATGCAGCTCCACGGCGGCTTACAGGTTTTCAACTCGACGTTCTTTGTTTTCTCCGACTATATGAAAAACGGCATGCGCATGAGCGCGATCATGGATTTGCCCGTACTGTACGTTCTTACGCACGACAGTATAGGCGTAGGCGAGGACGGTCCGACGCACGAGCCTATCGAACAGCTCGCCGCGCTCCGTACCATGCCCAATATGCGCGTGTTCCGTCCCGCCGACCAAAGAGAAACGGCTGCGGCTTACGTTTCCGCGCTTACGGCTAAATGCCCGACCTCTATCGTTCTTTCCCGTCAGAACCTCGTCCAGCTCGATAAGAGCGGCAAGGACGCGCTCAAGGGCGGTTATATCGCAGACGACTGCGCAGGTACTCCCGACGTTATCCTTATTGCGACGGGCAGTGAAATGGGCATAACCTTGGATGCCAAGAAGATACTCGAGAAAGAGGGACTTAAAGTGCGCGTCGTTTCCATGCCTTGCGTCGAGCTGTTCGAAGAGCAGTCCGAAACCTACCGCGCTACGGTGCTTCCGTACTCGGTTCGCGCCCGCGTTGCGGTGGAAGCAGGCAATACTTCGACCTGGTATAAGTACGTCGGATTAGACGGCGCTGTAGTCGGTATCGATTCGTTCGGCGCGTCGGCTCCCGCGGACCAGCTCATGAAGCACTTCGGCTTTACGGCGGACCACGTCGCGGCAGTCGCCCGTTCGGTGTTCAATAATAGATAATGGAATCAAAGTTTTTCGCTTTTATCTCCAGAATGAAGCTTATCGACCGTTGGGGACTTATGCGTTCGAGCTTAAAAGAGAACGTAGCAGAACATTCCCTCGAGGTCGCGTGGGTCGCTCATGCGCTCGCCGTCATAGAAAATAAATTCTACGGCGGCGACTTCGACCCGTGCCGCATCGGAATGATGGGCGCGTATCACGAAACGGGCGAGGTCATAACTGGCGACATGCCCACGCCCATAAAGTATTTCAGTCCCGAGATAAACACCGCATATAAAAAGGTCGAAAAGGTAGCCGAAACGCGAATACTCGACACGTTGCCGCCCGAGCTTTTAGCCGAGTTCCGGCCGCTTGTTCAACCTTCGGGCAAAGAAAAACAGCTCGTAAAGTGCGCCGACAAGCTCACCGCGTACATCAAGTGCGTAGAGGAGACGGCAGCGGGTAACAACGAGTTTAAGCAAGCCTTGAAAGCTATCGAAAAGGAACTCGACGGACTTGAGTTCAAGTCTGTAAAGTACTTTGCGGACACTTTCGTCGGAGCCTACAAGCTTACCCTCGACGAGCTGTCGCAATAGAGAGTGTTTTTGAGTGGTTAAGATAATATGTAAACAAAAAGAGCGTACGGCATAGTTCGTACGTTCTTTCATTTTGACTCTAGTTATTATTAAACGTTGGTTTTAGCGAAGATTTCGCCCAGTTTTTCGGTAAATTCGTCTATTTCGGCTTTGGTGATAGTGTAAGGCGGAAGCAGGCGAATTACGTTCTTTTTGGTGCAGTTGACCAAAATCCCCGCTTGCAGGAGCTGAGCGGCGACGTAGTTTCCGTTTATGCTGTCGGCAAGCTCGATGCTTTGGAGTAAGCCCGTTCCGTTTATTTGATTTATGAATTTATACTTTCTGAATGCGGCCAGCTTACCTGCTAGGTATTCGCCTTTTTCCGCTATTTCGTCTAATAAGCCGTTTTTCAGTCTGTCGACGACAACCGTTGCCGCCGCGCACGCAAGCTGGTTGCCCGATAGCGTGGAGCCGTGGTCGCCGACGGCAAACGCTCCTGCGACTTCTCCGCGGGCCAAAACCGCCGAAATGGGCAAGCCGCCGCCGAGAGCCTTTCCCAACGTTATGATATCGGGCTGCAGACCGTGGTGCTCGAATGCGAACATTTTGCCCGTTCTGCCCATTCCCGTCTGTATTTCGTCGAGGATAAACAGAATATCCTTAGAGCGGCAAAGAGCGTAGGCGTTTACTAAATAATCGTAATCGGCAGGACGAACCGCGCTTCGGCTTTGGATAACCTCTAGCATAATCGCGCCCACGTCGTCGGTAAGCGCGTCTTTCAGCGCGTTTAAGTCGCCGTAGGGTACGTGACGGAATCCCGCGGGTAGGGGCGAGTAGATTTTATAGTGACTTTCCTGACCCGTGGCGGTGAGCGTTGCGAGCGTTCTGCCGTGGAAAGAGCCGTTTGCCGTGACGATTACGGGGCGGTTCTGTCCGCGCTTGTTGTAGTGTTTTCTCACGAGCTTAATGGCACACTCGTTGGCTTCGGCGCCGCTGTTTGCCAAAAACATCTTATTGAAAATAGTGCCGTCCAAAAGCTTTTCGCAAAGTAACGCCTGCTCGCGGTTATAGTAAAGATTGCTCGAGTGAATGAGCGTCGAGGCCTGGTTTGTTATCGCCGCGGTAAGCTCGGGGTCGTTGTAGCCCAAGCAGTTGACGCCGATACCCGACACGAAATCGGTGTATTCCTTGCCGTAAGTATCGTAAAGCTTGTTTTTATCGCCGCGGACAAAACAAACGTTCTGTCGGTGGAATACGTTCATGTAGTTCTTGGTCGACAGGTCTCTTATCTTTTTCAGTTCCATTATAGCCCCTATAATATGTGTTGTAGTCTCGGTTCCGATTATTATTATATGACAGAAAGCGCCGTTTAGTCAAGCCGATTTGCGCGTTTGAAGCGTAATATCCTTATTTTGTCGGCGTTTTAAGGCGGATTGTGCAATTTCTATATAAAATCTAAGTATTTTTATGCAAAATGTAATTGATATTTTTGCGCTCGGTGTAGTACAATATTAGCAAAGCTAAAGGTGTGGGTGAGTTATCGTCCAAGCCTGTACGCAAACAATATTTAACAAAAAATAAGGAGAGGATTATGGCAAGCTTATCCCTG
>CAZBTB010000044.1:0-8608 GCA_964494605.1 uncultured Lachnospiraceae bacterium | reverse complement strand
CTCAGTCCGATTTCAGGCTCAATTCTTTCGGATTTCCCAAGAAGTGGGAGCTTAACGTGATAACCGTCCTCAAGCAGTTTTACGTGCGTATTAGCTCGGCTACGGGTACGCGCTACGTGGGCGTAGGAGAAATGTATTTCAACTCGGTAATGTATGCGCTCGGTTGCGCGCTTACGTCCAATATCGTTTCCTGTCTTACGGCGTATCTTTGCGCGAAGTTCCCTTACAAGTTTTCGAAAATTCTGTACGCCGTGATTATTTTCGTCATGATAATTCCCATTGTCGGTTCGCTTCCCAGCGAATTGTACCTGGCGAAAAGCCTGCACCTGTACGATTCGATTTACGGGCAGTGGTTTATGAAAGCCAATTTCATGGGCGCGCACTTTCTGATATTCTTCAGCGCGTTCAAGGGCGTTCCGATGGCGTTTACCGAAGCGGCGAAAATCGACGGCGCGGGTAACCTGTCGGTAATGTTACGCATAGTAATGCCGCTGATTAAGGGCATATTCTTTACGCTTGTGCTGTTGTCATTCGTTACTTTCTGGAACGACTACAACACCGCGCTGATCTGGATGCCTCACCACCCGACGGTTGCTTACGGCGTGCTTTTAATGGCAAACACAAACCAGACCAACCTCGCGTACATTCCCATGCGACTGGCAGGCACAATGCTCATTTTAGTGCCTATCTTAGCTGTGTTCATTGCGTTCAACGGACGCTTTTTAGGCAACATAACGATGGGCGGACTAAAAGGTTAAAACGGAAAGGAGAGAGAGTATATGAGAAGAAGCCTTTATAAATTTTATATCGCCGCGGCGTCTTTAGTCGCCGTCGTCGCCGTTCTGTTTTCGGGCGCGTTTACGGCGGTGGGCGAACGCTCGGACGCAAACGCCGAAGCTGTCTTTCAGCCCGTCGCGATAAACGAAAAGTACGATTACGGCTCGGAGTTTACGGTGCCCGAGCGCGAGGTCACCTATAACGGGAACAGCGTAAAAGCCGATTCGGTCGTAAGACTGCCCGACGGAACGGTCACGACCAAGAAAACTATCGTGCTCAGTCAAAGCGGCGTTTACAAAGTTAATTATACCGCTAAGCTTGACGGCAAGGTGTTCGTTGCCGAAGAGAGCTTTACGGTTACGGATAATCTGTTTAACTTAACCGACGGCGCGTCGAGCGCCGTGTACGGCACGCATAAGTTCGGCGGAACGACCAAGGGGCTTGTTGTGCGCCTTGCCGAAAACGACTCGCTTACGTTTACCAAGCTTATCGATATGAGCTCGCTCGATAAGAACAAAACGCTTATAAGAGCGTTTGTCACGCCCGACGAAATCCGCACTTTGGATTTCAATAAGCTTGTCTTTAAGTTTACCGACTCGTTGGACCCGAGCGTTTACCTTATAATGTGGGCCATGCAGTCGGGCGAGGGCGTCAATAAGTCGGCTACTTACTATTCGGCGGGCGGACAGAACCAGCCCGTTTGCGGACTGGAGGGCGATAAGCTGCATATCAACGACGGTTACGGTCCTGCGACCGTTCATAGCTTTTACGGAAACTACGGCGGAGACACCATGCCGCCCGACCTAAGCAAGAACCGTATGATTTTAAGCTACGACAGCGAGTCCAACAGCGTTTATTGCGGTCGAAGCTCCGCGGGCGAGACGTTCGTCATTGACCTTGACAGCTACGACTATTTCAACAATATGTGGACGGGTTTCCCCAGCGGCAAGGCATACCTGAGCGTTTCGGCTACGGGATACACGGGCGGCAATACAGCCAACTTTGTACTCACCGACGTTCGCGGGATCGACCTTAAGGACGAATTCTTCTTTGGCGGCGGCGCACCCGTAATAACGGTGGACAACGATTACGGGACTATGCCCGAGGCGCGTGCGGGCGGCAGTTATCCCGTACCTAAGGCGACCGCGTTCGATGACTACGACGGCAGCGTCCGCGTTTCTGTCAACGCTTATTACAACTACAATACGCCGACGCCCATAAATATTACGATAGAGAACGGACGGTTCGAGACCGCGCGCCGCGGCTACTACGCTATAGTTTACGAGGCGAGAAACAGACACGACAAGCTTGCTCGCGAAATTCTGTGGGTGCACGCAGGCGGATCCATTCCCGAACTCGAAGTGAACATTGACGAGAGTGACGGAAACTTCGGAAAGAGCGCCGAGCTCGGTCGGCTCGTAATGCCGGCAGTGTGCTATCCCACGGGCGGCAGCGGCGAATTGACGGTTTCGGTGAGCGCGACGAACGGCTCGGTCACGCTTGACGCCGAAAACGGTTTCATTCCCGAGACGTCAGGCAAGTGGACGGTAACTTACACCGTCACCGACTATATAGGCACGGTCGCGACGGATTCTTACGACATCGACGCCGCGGCAGGCGATACGGCGGTGTTCGTAGATAAACCCGTTCTTCCTAAGTATCTTATTTCGGGCTCGGAGTATAGGTTCCCCGTGCTGTACGCCAACGACTACCGTTCGGGTTCGGTCGAAAAGATTGCCGCGTCCTTTACCGTAACCGACTCCGAGGGCAGTACCGACTACGCGGCAGGCGCTAAGTTCACGCCCGTTGTCGACGACAACTTATCGGACGTTGTCATTACGTTCAGAGCGGCGGGCGCAACGGCGGAGTATACGCTCAAATGTGTCCGCGCGTTCGTGACCGAGGAAGGGCGGGCGCGTCTGCATGCCGAGAACTATTTCGATTCGGCGGGCACGCGTATAGTAAAAACCAACGACTATATCCGAGTGGACGCTACGGCGAATAACAGCGGTTGGACTTTTGCAAACGCGCTGGTTGCCGAAAGCTTTACTATGACGTTCTCATTCGTTCCGTCGGCAAGGGATATGGACGGATTGAAGTTCGTTATGACCGATGCGGAAGATCCGTCGGTTACGCTCGAGAGCCGAATCGTAACGTTAAACGGTAAAACGTACTTCCAAGCCGGCGGCAAATCCACGCTTGTCGACATGTCGTTTTCGAGCAGCGACCGCCTTACGCTTTCGTACAAAAACGGTAGCATAAGCCTGGGCGTCAACGAAATCGCGTTAGAGAATTTCGGCGGTTTCCCCTCGCACAAAATGTATCTTTCGACGGAGTTTATCGCGCCCTTGGCAAATAACGCCTCGTACAGAATTTACAATCTCAACGGTCAGGAAATGAACAATTCGACGCTTGACCTCGGCGCGCCCAAGATTGTGGTTTTGGGCGACTACGGCGGAACGGTTTCGATCGGCTCGTTCGTTACGCTCCCTGCGGCAGTGGCGGGCGACGTGTACGATCCTAATATTTCTTTCGGGTTTACGGTAACTGCGCCCGACGGCTCGATAGTCAGCGACGTAAACGGCACGAGACTGCAAAACGCAGACCCGACCGTAGAATACACGATTTATATCGGCGATTACGGACAATATCAGGTCAACTATACGGCGGTGGATACTTTCCGTAACAACCGTCAGCCGTTACCGTATGCGCTGTCGGTGTACGACGAGGTAGCGCCCGAGGTTTCGGTTTCGGGCACGGTGACTTCCGCTCAAGCGGGCGACGTTATTGCGCTCCCCCGAATATCCGTCAGCGACAACGTATCTGCGGCGGAGAATATCACGGTCAGCGTTGCGGTGCTTAATCCCGACGGTCAGCTCGTTTGGATCCCCGCTAACAAAAACGCGTATAAGGTAACGACGGCAGGCGTTTATGAAATAAGGATTTACGTTGCCGACGAAGCGGGAAACGTAACCATGCTTCGCTTGAACGTAGACGTTGAGTAAGGAGGCAGTGAAATGAAACTCAAAAAAATTTTGGCAGGAGTTTTGGCGGCGGCAATGCTGGCGCTTACCGCTTGCTCGGGTACTGGAGACAATGAAATGATAAATCCCAATAATGCCGTGGGCGACGCGGTCGCGCACTATCAGACGGGCACTTTGCACAAGGTAAGCGTAAGCGAGTCGGATACGCCCTTTGTTACCGACGGCAAAACCGATTATACTATAGTCGTTCCCGCGGGAGAGGACTATGCGCTTACTGCGGCCAATTACATTTCGGCTTGCGTGTTCAAAGCCGCGGGCGCTTACCCCGAAATCGAGGAGTACGACGGGTCACAAACGTATTCGGCGGATAAAACGTACGTCGTCTTAAACGTCGAGCCGCTGTTTAAGTCCGCGGGACTTTCGATGCCCTCGGACGCGCTCGGGCAGACGGGTTATTATATAAAGACGGCGGGCAGGTCCGTGTTTTTAATGGTAAATCATAACTTCGGTTATCAGTACGCCGCGCTTGCGTTCTTAAAACATGCGGTGGGCTACAATATGTATTCTTACGACTACGTTACTTACTCGAAGGACGGTAAGACTTTGCCCGCAATGGATATAGTCGAAAAACCCGACTTCGAGCTGCACCTTCAGAGCAACCGCACAATGGGTAAAGAACGTTACGGTATGGGTTATCTTACCACGGGCAACGTGTTTATTTCGGTGGACGGCGTGGCTTGGCACAACTCGTTTAAGTGGTTGCCTAAGGATACGTATAAAAACGAGTACGGCGGCAAATGGTACAGCGACGGCGGACAACAGCTATGCTATACGGCGCACGGCGACCCCGAAGCGTACAACGCAATGCTTCTTACCTCGCTCGAAAAGGCGAAAACGCTTTTAGCCGCAAATCCCAATATAGGCGCGGCAACGTTTACCATTCAGGACGCGTCCGTAGCGTGCGAATGTAAAGCGTGCATGGATAAGTTTAATAAGTACGGCACGCACTCCGCGGCGGTCGTGCATTTTATGAACGACCTGGGCGCTTTGATCGACGAATATCTAGAAAGTTTAGTCACGCCCGAAAATCCCGTCAAACGCGACTTTACGCTTGTTTTTTTCGCATATTTCCGCACAACTCAGCCGCCTGTCAAGGAGGAAAACCTCATGTTGGTGCCCATTGACGACAGCGTTGTCTGCCGCGACAACGTGGGCGTGTATATCGCACCCATAGGCGCGCAGTACAACAAGTCGTTCTATGACGAGGCAAATACGAGTACGGCAAACGTTATTCGCGGTTGGAGCGCACTCTCCGACAAGCTGTATATGTGGCTGTACGAAACGAACTTCAGTTATTATATGTATCCTCTCAATTCGTATGATACGATGATAGAAACCTACCGCTTCTGCAAAGAAAACAACGCCGTGTACATGTACAACGAGGGTCAGCACAATCAGGGTAGAGTGACGCACTTTACGAGCTTTAAGGAATACGTCGATTCCAAGGCTCAGTTCGACGTAAACGTTCGCTATACCGACCTACTCGACGATTTCTTCGGTACGTACTACGGCGCGGGCGGGACGGCAATGCGCACGTTTTTCGACGAATTGCAGATTCATCTGAAGTATCTCGAGGAGAATTTCGAAACGGTAACGGGCAGTATCTACTTAAGCATGGAAAAGCCCGAGTACTGGCCGAAACGTACTCTCGATCACTGGGTGGATCTGTGCAATCGGGCATACGAAGAAATCAAACCCCTTTTAACTACCGACCCCGAGCTTTATAACGTTTATTACAACCATATCCTGCTCGAGAGCATGTTTCCGCGCTATGCACTGCTGCGTATGTATTCGGGAACGTTCTCCAAAAACGAATTTATGAAGGAGGCCGCCGCTTTCCGCAACGATTGCACAAACTTAAATATCACCAAGGTAAGCGAAGGCGGCAATATCAGTTCGATATTCACAGGCTGGGGACTGTAGAATTTTTATAAACCGATGCTCGGATAGGTTTTATGATAGAGGATACAATTAAAATTCAAATAAATAAGGAGAAAATTATGAAAAGAAAGAATTTTGTCTGTTTTGCAGTCGTTCTTGTCGTCGCGCTCATGAGCTGCTTTATGCTGGCTTGTTCGCCCGATACCGAAGAGCCGCCCGCGCCGGACCCTACAGTTAGTATAAGTCGGAAGACGGCGGAGATTGACTTATACGAAACGCTGCAATTAACCGCAGAGGTTAAAAACACGACCGAAGCAGTCGTTTGGTCGAGCGCCGATACGTCGGTTGCAAGCGTAAGCGACAGCGGACTCGTTACCGCGCTTAAAGTCGGTTCGGCGGTGATTACCGCTACCGCAGGCGAGGCGTCCGCGACTTGCGCCGTAACCGTTTTCGATTCGATGCTCGCGCCCGAGCTTCGTCTCAATACTTATTCGGTAACCGTTCCGCTCGACGAAACGTTTACCGTATCGGCGGAAGTTATCTTTAAGGGGCAATCGGTAAATGCGGAATTGACGTGGCAGTTAAAAGCCGACGAGCCCGACGACGTTGCGTCGATTACGCCCGCAGCCGATACCATGAGCGCGTCCGTAAAAGGACTGAAGTACGCTTCGACCGCGTTCGTCGTGTCGGGCACGTATAATCACAGAAATATCGCCGCAAAGGAAATCGCCGTCGACGTAAAAACGCCCGGCGTAGTGTTCGAGCTCGGGGACGAGCTTAAGCCTACGGAAGGCGCGTATCTTGCCGACGTCGCTTTAAGAACGATTAACGGTACCGACCACGTAAAAACCGTTACGTCCGACATAAAAGTATTTGAGGGCGACGACGAGGTAAGCAATCCCGATATCGTTTGGGAAAATATCGACGACCCCGACGTTGCCGCGTTTGATTACGTTGGCGGAAGCATTACCGTTACCGCAGGCACGAAGGCAGGCGTCGCTACGGTAAAAGGCTCTTACGAGGGCAACGATATTGCTATTAAAATAAACGCTTACCGCCCGCAGCTCGGGCTAAGTAAAGTGCTGTACGTAGAGACGGCTTTCGAGACGTTGCGCGTTCCCGACGAAATCGATTTGAACGGCGAAAAAGTAACCGCGCTTAGCTTGGGCGGTGCGGACATTCTCGACGAGACTAATACCGCCGGCGCCGACAATACCGATAACGACGTTTATCTCGACTTAAGCGAAGTTTCCGTAGAGTACGACGATATGGACGTGGAGAAGGAAATCATCCTTTCCGCACAAACGGTTGAGTACGTCGGCACGGGTGCAATCGTAACCTACGCCGTGTGGAACGCCGACGACCTCGATAACATGGGCGAGGCGCTCGAGCCTTACGGTGAAAGCAATAACATCTGGGAAGGCTACGTAATTCTTGCCGACGATATCGAGTACGACAAAGTCTATACTTCGTTTATCAAAAGTATCAAAGACGGTAAAAATCTGGGAAGTACCGGAAACGGCTGGGCAGGCGTGTTCGACGGCAAGGGTCATACCGTTTCGGGTATGGAAATAGTAGGACCCCGAAGCGGATTTATGCCGCTGATTGCCAATAAGCCGTACAGTAACGAAGTCAAGCGCAGCGGTCTTGTTAAGAATATCATATTCACAAACGCAAAGGTATCTACGCCGGGCAACGGAACGGGTTTTGTGTCTTCGTGCAACAACGGCACGGTAAAAAACATTTTCGTAGAGTGCATCGAGCAGGGCAGCAAAACCGCTATCTTCGGTTGGGATACTGCCAACGGTTGGAGCGTAACCGATCACTGCCTGGCGGTGACTACACCCGTTGCGGGCGCTACAAGCGTTTACGGCTATTCCGAGGGACATTACGGTCGCGAGGTAAACAACGGCTTCGTTATCGGCAACGTGGAGGCAATAAGCCTCGGCGGCGGCGATAGTTCGACGAATATCTGCGAGCAGTTCGACACTGTCAATGACTTTATCGCTTATGCGGCGGAAAATTCCGACTTTAACGCCGCGGGCTGGTCGACCGACGTGTTTAAGTTTATTCAGGGCATACCCGTTCCCAAAACCTTACAAGCGACCGACGTCACCGTTCGGGCAAACTCCGAAAGAGTGTCTCCCGGCGGCTCGTTCGACGTGACCGTAGGCGGCAGATACGGCAAGCTGTCGATTGAGGACGACCTTGACGGTCAGATTACGATCGACGGCAAAACCGTTACCGTAGGCGAAAACGTCGAGGGCGGCACGACCGTTACGGTCATAGTCACGTCTTTACTCGACGGCGAAAAAACAGACAGCGTGAGCGTCGGCGTCGTAGCGGGCAAGACCTATACTTTCGCTACCGACGTATCTTATCTCGACGAAGCGGCAAAAGCTGACGACTCGGATAAATTCGTTATCGACAAAACCGCTCTTAAGGGCGAGCTCGGCGAGTATGCGAAAATCGTTTCCTACCGTATCGGCAGCGATAACGCTACTGCGGTATCCGACGCCGGCGGAAAAGCGTTTATGCTTCCGTTGTCTATATTAGGCACGACCCGCGGCGGCACCGTGTCCTTCGTCTTCGAGGTAGAGGAGTACTCCGACAGCGATTACACCAACCTTAAGGCAGTTAATTCCTATAACACGACCGCATACGTTGCCGACCTTGTAATTACCACCAAAGCCGAGCTTGACGCAATGGGAACAAAGCTCGCAAACGCCGGCATGAAAAAGCTTAATTCCAAAACCCCCGCTATCGGAAGCGGCGATACCGACTATTACTACGACGGCTACGTAGTTCTCGGCGCGAATATCGAATACAACGATATCTGGACGCCTTTCGTAGGTCCCGATGCCGCTAACCAAAATAAGGTCAGAGACGCATGGGGCGGAACGTTC
>CAZBTB010000043.1:0-8819 GCA_964494605.1 uncultured Lachnospiraceae bacterium | reverse complement strand
AACCCCATGGGGTTATTTGTTATGTCTAGACATAACAAATAACCCCATGGGGTTACAAAAAATTATTGGCTTTTATCCGAACGACCCGATCAGCTTTCCATTTGTTGGAATGGACCGATTACAATATCAGTCTTTCATCTCGTCAAATCCCGCCGAATTCAGGCAATATTATCCGGATACATATATCATAACACACAAATACCCAAATGTCAATACCCAAACCTTTACCGATTATTGGGTTTTTGGTTGCGTTTATTTTCCGAAAATCGGAAAATATCCTTGACTTTATTGCGCTTCAACGCTATAATTAAGGTAACGATAGTCAAAGGAGATATAACCGATGCCCGATCAACTGCCCGAAAAATCCGTACTGCTCAAAGTAAGCGAAGAAAACGACGAAGAACGGCTTTGCAAGATTTGCCACGCGCTGTCGGTGCCCGCAAGAGTGCAGATCATGCGTATTCTGTTAAAGCAGAACAAGTCGCTTTCGGACATATCCAAAGAGCTGAATATGCCCATTTCGTCGGTCGCCCGCCATATAGACACTCTACTCGACGCACAGCTGATTTTCGTAAACTATCAGCCTGGGTTGAAAGGGCACACGAAATACTGCGCTCAGGCTATACTCAATCTCGGCATATCCTTGTCAGACATAGGACCCGAGGAAATCGTCGAACCCGAGATGTCCGTCGAAATGCCCATAGGCATGTTTTCGCACTGCCACATAACGCCGCCCTGCGGTATGCTCAGCTCCGACGGTCCTATCGGCGAATTCGACGACCCGCGCGTTTTCTTTACGCCCGAACGAATCAACGCGCAATGCCTGTGGTTTAATATGGGCAGTATCAGCTATAACTTTCCCACTACCGTGCTTTCACACAAATCGCGTTCGGAAATTTCGTTTACGTTCGAAATCTGTTCCGAAACGTCCTACTTTAACAATAATTGGCCGAGCGACATAACCGTCTCGGTCAATAAAACCGAGATAGTAACCTTTACTTCTCCCGGCGACTTCGGCGGACGCAGAGGCAAATTCACCCCGAAATTCTGGCCCATTACATCTACTCAATTCGGCATAATGAAAAAGCTGACGATCAACGGCAACGGAGCATATCTCGACAACGCCCTCGTAAATCCCGCAGTCAACTTCGACTCTCTCGACCTGTACAAAGGTCATACCATTCAGCTCACTCTCAATATCAAAGAGGACGCCAAACACCGCGGCGGCATGAATCTTTTCGGCGCGGGCTTCGGCGACTTCCCCCAGCACATAATTATGAGCGTAAGATAAAAAACAAAAATATGCACCGCCGAAAGCGTTTGACCTTCGGCGGTGCGTTTCTTTTCCCCGCGCGGGGTATTTATTATATTACCGTTTCTTAAAACTTTACGTCGGACAGCGTCGCCGCCATAACTGCTTTTATGGTGTGCATTCTGTTTTCCGCCTCGTCGAAAACAATCGATTGATTGCTTTCGAAAACTTCGTCGGTAACTTCCATACAGTCTATGCCGAACTTGTCGTAAACGTCCTTGCCGACGGTAGTCTTTAAGTCGTGAAAGGCGGGCAGGCAGTGCATGAACACGCAATTTTTGCCTGCGTTGGCCATAACTTCCGCGGTAACCCGATAGGGCGACAGATCTTTTATCCGATCCGCCCACACTTCGGCGGGCTCGCCCATAGACACCCAGACGTCGGTATAGATAACGTCCGCTCCCACGGTCGCCGTCATCGGGTCGGAAATAAATTCGAGAACCGCCCCCGTGCTCTTGGCAATGCTCAGGCATTCATCGACTAACTTCTTGTCGGGGAAATACTTGGGCGAAGTGCACGCAACGAAGTGCATTCCCATCTTGGCGCAACCGACCATAAGCGAATTGCCCATATTGTAACGCGCGTCGCCCATAAAAACGAGCTTTTTGTTTTTAAGCGAACCGAAATGCTCTTTAATAGTCATAAAGTCGGCTAAAATCTGTGTGGGGTGGAACTCGTTCGTCAATCCGTTCCATACGGGAACGCCCGCAAATTCGGCAAGCTCTTCGACTATCTGCTGACCGTATCCGCGGTATTCTATGCCGTCGAACATTCTGCCGAGAACGCGCGCCGTATCCGCTATGCTCTCCTTTTTGCCTATCTGCGAACCGGCAGGGTCAAGATAGACGGCGCTCATGCCTAAGTCCGCCGCGGCAACTTCGAACGCGCAACGCGTACGCGTGCTCGTCTTTTCGAACACGAGCGCAATATTCTTGCCCTCGCACAATTTGTGGGGAGCTCCCTTTTTCTTTTTTGCCTTTAACTCCAAGGCAAGATTGATAAGTCCCTCTATCTCTTCGAGTGTAAAATCGAGAAGCTTGAGAAAGCTTTTTCCCTTAAAATTCATAATCCTCTCCTTTAGCGATTGCAGACCGCTTTAACTATTTCTATTGCCTTTTTAAGCAGATCGAACGGAATATTGAGCGCGGGCAGAAGTCTTACTTTGTCCTTTGCGGTAAGGCAAAGCACTCCCATTCCGATACATTCGTTCACTATTTCCTTTGCAGGTCTTACGGTCTTGATCCCTATCATAAGCCCCATACCGCTTACAGAAATTACGCCCTTCGCGCCCGAAAGCTCGCCGAATATATACTCGCTCTTTTTTGTGACCTCGCCAAGCAGCTTGTCGTCGATTCTGTTTAATATGTTTACGGCGCCCGCCGCAACCGCGGGGTTCCCGCCGAAGGTAGAACCGTGATCGCCGTAAGAAAGTACGTTTTCGCACTTTTCGCCGAACATGCACGCGCCTATGGGCAGACCTCCGCCCAAACCCTTTGCCGTGGTTACGATATCGGGCTTAATGCCGTAGTTCATAAACGCGTAAAGCTTGCCCGTTCTGCCGTTGCCCGTCTGAACCTCGTCGATTATCAATAAGATATCTTCACGCTTGCAAAGCTCGTAAACGCCTTTTACAAACTTTTCGTCAAGGGGCATAACGCCGCCCTCGCCCTGAACCGGCTCCACCATAACGGCAGCCGTCTTGTTGGCTTTTACAAGCTTTTCAACGCTACTTAAATCGTTGGCGTCGGCAAACAGAAAGCCCGGCGTCAGCGGCTGAAAATTCTTATGAAAAACGTCCTGTCCTGTCGCCGCAAGCGTGGTTATCGTTCTGCCGTGAAAGCTGTTTTTCAGGGTTATTATATTGTAATACTCTTCGCCGTGTTTTTCCGCCGCGTACTTGCGCGCCGTCTTAATCGCGCACTCGTTGGCTTCCGCGCCCGAGTTAGAAAAGAAAACCTTTTTCATTCCCGTTCTCGTGCAAAGCATTTGAGCGAGCTCGACGCAGGGCTTCGAATAATACAAATTCGAAGTATGCTGAACGCAATCGAGCTGTGCCTTTACGGCGTCCGCCCACTCGCTGTCGGAGACCCCGAACGAGTTTACGGCAATTCCCGAACCGAGGTCGATATATTCCTTGCCGTCCGCGTCGTATAAAATCGAGCCCTTGCCGTAGCTAATCTCCACGGGAAAACGCGCGTAAGTGTTTGCTATATATAACTTATCTTTCTGCCTTAAATCAATCATTTTTGTATCCCGTAACCATAGTGCCCGCGCCTTCGTCGGTTAACAGCTCCATAAGTATGGAATGGGGAATTCTTCCGTCCATAATGGTAACGTCCTTGACGCCGCAATTTATTGCGGTTATGCAGCACTCGACCTTGGGAATCATTCCGCCCGAAATAACTCCGTCGTCAAAAAGCTGTTTCGCCTCTTCCATCGTGACCGAGGAAATCAAAGTATCGGGATTGTCCTTGTCCCTTAAGATTCCCGCGATATCGGTCATCATGATCAGTCTTTCCGCACCGAGCGCGCCCGCTATATGCGCCGCTGCCGTGTCGCCGTTAATGTTGTAAACGTTGCCCTCGTTATCGCCCCCGACGGTGGAAATCACGGGTATATAACCCTTTTCGAGCAAATCGCTTACGGGGTCGATATTGATCTTTTTTATTTCTCCGACGTAACCCAGCTTTTCGTTCTTGAATTCGGCTTCGATAAGATTTCCGTCAATGCCCGAAACGCCCATAGCCTTTCCGCCCTTCATCTGCAAAAGGTTGACGAGCGTTTTATTGACCTTGCCGGACAGAACCATCTGAACTATGTCGACGGTTTCTTTATCGGTTACGCGCAGTCCGTCCACAAACTCGGGCTTTTTACCGAGCTTAGCCATCATATCGCTAATTTCGGGTCCGCCGCCGTGAATGAGCACTACTTTCACGCCCGTAAGCCACAATAGAACGATGTCTTCCATTACCTGCTGTTTTAAATTCGGGTTTATCATAGCGTTACCGCCGTACTTTACGACGATAATTTTGCCGTTGTATCTTCTTATGTAGGGCAGCGCCTGAGTGAGAACCTCGGCGCGCTGAGCGTTGGAGAAATTGCTATCCATAAATTTAACCTCTTAATTATTTGCGGTAAACGAGTCGTCAGGTTCTGTAGTCGCCGTTTATTTTAACGTAGTCGTAAGTCAAATCGCAGCCCCAGGCGGTTGCGTTGAACTTTCCGTCGTTAAGATCGACGTCAATCAAAATTTCTTCCTCGGAAAGAATTTCTTTTGCCTTTTCTTCCGAGAAGGGAACGCCCTTTCCGCCGCGGCAAACCTCTACCTTTCCTTTAGACGAAACGAAAGCTACGTCCACGCGGTCGATGTCGACGTCCGCGCCCGAATAGCCTATCGCGCATAATACCCTGCCCCAGTTGGCGTCCGCGCCGAACATTGCCGCCTTTAACAGGCTTGAGCACACCACGCTTTTAGCCGTCTTTTTGGCGTCGGCTTGCGTCTTTGCGCCTTCGACCTTGCACTCGAGAAGCTTAGTCGCGCCCTCGCCGTCGCCCGCAATCATTTTGCCGAGCGCAATATTTACGGTATTGAGCGCCGTCATGAATTCGTTAAAATCCTCGCCGTCTGCGGTAATTTCGGCATTGCCCGCCAAACCGTTTGCAAGCACGGTAACCATATCGTTCGTGGAAGTGTCCCCGTCGATGCTGAGCATATTGAATGTATTCTGAACGTCGCTCTTCAATGCCTTTTTAAGCATGTCCGAAGAAATCGCGCAGTCGGTGGTAATGAATACGAGCATAGTCGCAAGGTCGGGGTGGATCATACCGCTTCCCTTTGCGATTCCGCCCAAGCGGCACACCTTTCCGCCCGCGGTGAACTCAACCGCGACCTCTTTCTTTTTGGTGTCGGTAGTCATAATGCCTTCGGCGGCGAAATCTCCCCCGTCCGCCGAAAGTCCCTCTATAAGTGCGGGAATACCCGACTTTATGGGGTCGATGCACATAGGCTGACCGATTACGCCCGTGGACGCAACCACTACGTCTTTGCTCGAAATTTTAAGCCCGTCGCCAAGAAGCTCGCACATTTGTATGGCAATCTGTTCGCCGTTCGCGTTGCACGTGTTTGCGTTTCCGCTGTTGCAGATAACCGCCTGAGCCTTTCCGTCAGCAATGTTGCGCTGTGTGACTATAAGGGGCGCGCCCTTAACTAAGTTACTCGTGTACACCGCCGCCGCATTGCAAAGCTTTTCGCTGTAGATCAAAACCAAGTCCCTTTTTTTGCGCGACTTGCGTATCCCGCAGTGCACTCCGTTAGCTTTAAAACCCTTAGCGGCACACACGCCGCCCGAAATAATTTTCATAGCTTTTTACAAAACCAAACCTTTGGTTTGCTCCTCTTTTAAAAGTATATTCATATTCTGAATTGCCGCTCCGCTTGCGCCCTTGCCGAGGTTATCGAACCGCGAAACGAGCAAAACTCTCTCCCGATTGCCGTAAACGGAAATTCCCATTCCGTCCTTGCCGGCATAGGCGCCCGCGGATAAAAACCCGCTTTCGTCGTCCTCTACGTATTTTACAACGCCGTTACCGTAAGCTGATTTATAACAGTTTTTTATATCCTCGACGGTGCCCGCTATATCTTGCGCAAACAGCGGAACGGTAACTTCCATGCCGCAGGGGAAGTCCGAAACAACGGGACAGAATACGGGCGGATTATCAAGCCCGCACACGACCTGCATTTCGGGCAGGTGCTTGTGCGACTGGGTAAGTCCGTACTGTCTGGGCGCTTCGTACAAAACGGGCTTGTCGTTCTCATACTCGGCAATCATCTTTTTGCCGCCGCCCGTGTAGCCCGTAAGCGAAAAACAGGTCAATCGGATATTGCTTTTGATAAGCTTTGCCTTAATAAGCGGTTCGACAAGAGCGATAAATCCGCTTGCGTGACAGCCGGGGTTTGCTATCCGTTTTGAATTCGCGATTTTTTCGAGCCGTCCGCTCAGCTCGGGAAAGCCGTATTCCCACCCCTCCGCGGTTCTGTGCGCCGTAGAGGTA
The DNA here is from genome assembly GCA_964494605.1 of uncultured Lachnospiraceae bacterium. Taxonomy (GTDB): domain Bacteria; phylum Bacillota; class Clostridia; order Christensenellales; family Pumilibacteraceae; genus UBA10677. The sequence goes on along the minus strand of CAZBTB010000043.1, from coordinate 2,455 downwards.
TCGATAACCTTGACCGCGGGATTTTCTATCATAGCCACGGCTTGCTTTGCCGCGTCGTCGGGCAAGCACAAAAATACTATATCCGCGCTGTTTAGCTTCTCCTTTCTGGCGTTTTCGTCTTTTCTTAAATTTTCCGTAAGGGTGATAAGCTTAATATCCTTTCTGGCGGATAATCTGTCGTAAATGCGCAGACCCGTGGTTCCCGCGCTTCCGTCTATAAATACGTTATACATTTTCAATTACTTTCCTGACGAATGCGATCTGTTCTTCAACCGACTTAACCGAAGTTCCGCCCTTTGAAATGCGCTTATCGACGCAGGCTTCGAGTGAAATTTCATTATACAAATCCTGCCCGAACAAATCGCTGAACTTATTATACTCTTCAAGCTTCAGGCTTTCGAGCGTATTGCCGTCCCGTATACATTTTGCCACGATTTCTCCCGTGATTTTGTACGCAGTTCTGAAAGGCATACCCTTTTTAACGAGATAATCGGCTAAGTCCGTTGCGTTTATAAAACCTTTTTCGGCGGCGTTGCGCATATTTTTACCGTTGGCTTTCATCGTCGAAATCATGGGCGCGAACACGTCGAGACACATTTTAACGGTGTCCGAAGCCTCGAAAACGCTTTCCTTATCCTCCTGCATATCCTTGTTGTAAGCAAGCGGCAGGCTTTTAAGCATAGTCAGCGTACCCAAAAGATTGCCGTACACCCTGCCCGTCTTGCCGCGGACAAGCTCCGCCATATCGGGGTTTTTCTTTTGCGGCATTATCGACGAACCCGTCGTAAAATCGTCGGACAGCTCGATAAATCCGAACTCCCACGACGACCAGAGAACGATTTCTTCCGAAAACCTCGATAGGTGCGTCATAATAAGCGAAAGCGCGCTTAAATACTCTACGCAATAGTCCCTGTCGGAAACGCCGTCAAGGCTGTTTAAAACTATTCCGTCGAAGCCCAGCTCTTTCGCCTCGAACTCTCTGTCGGTGTCGTAGGTGGTGCCCGCCAAGGCGCAGCAGCCTATGGGAGAAAGGTTGAGGCGCTTTTTGCAGTCGGCAAGCCTGTCGATATCGCGTAACAGCATCATAGCATACGCCATTAAATAATGCCCGAACGTTACGGGCTGGGCGCGCTGCAAATGCGTATAGCCGGGCATGATTTGTTTTTTATACTCTTCCGCTTTGTCCGTTACGGCACATATAAGCGCTTTAAGTTTTTGAATAACCTCTGCGATATCTTCGCGGATATACATTTTAAAATCAAGCGCAACCTGATCGTTTCTGCTCCTTGCCGTGTGCAGCCTTTTGCCTGCGTCGCCTATTCTTTCGGTGAGGGCCTGTTCTACGAAGGTATGGATATCCTCTGCGCTTTCGTCGATTGCGAGCTTACCGCTTTCTAAATCGCTTAGTATCTCTTCCAAGCCGCCTATGATTTTATCCGCCTCTTCCGAGGATATAATATTGCGGGCACCCAGCATAGCCGCGTGAGCCATGCTGCCCTTAATATCCTGCCTGTACAAGCGTTTGTCGAACTTTATCGACGAATTGAAATCGTCGGCAATCCGACTTATCCGTCCGTCGCTTCTCCCCGCCCATAATTTTGCCATAATACTACCTCTGCAAGTTTATCGAAAACATTTACCGCGTTTATTAAAAAGCAGGACAATAAAACCCGTTATTTATTTTTGCTTTCTATTATCGCCTGAACTTTTGTGGGCAGACCGAAAAGGTTTATAAAGCCCTGCGCGTCTTTTTGGTCGTAGTCGCTTTCGCCGAAAGTAGCTATCTCTTCGCTGTACAGCGAGTTTTTGCTCCAGACGCCCGCGTTTATGATATTGCCCTTGTACAGTTTAAGACGAACCTTGCCCGTTACGGTCTCCTGCGTTTTGTCCACGAACGCGCTGATCGCTTCGCGCAACGGCGTAAACCACTGCCCGTTATAAACGAGCTCGCCGAAGGTAATTGCGATTTTCTGCTTTTCGTGCATTGTCAGCTTATCCAGACACAGCGTTTCGAGAACCGAATGCGCCTTGTAAAGAATGGTGCCGCCCGGGGTTTCGTACACTCCGCGGCACTTCATGCCCACAAGCCTGTTTTCCACTATGTCCAAAAGCCCTATGCCGTTTTCGCCGCCCAGCTTATTGAGTTTTAAGATAATGTTCTTCGCCGAGGTCTTCTGTCCGTCGATGGCAACGGGAACACCCTTCTCAAACTCTATTTCTACATACGCGGGCTTATCGGGAGCCTTAATAGGCGAAACGCCCATTTCGAGGAAGCCTTCCTTTTCGTATTGTGGTTCGTTTCCCGTATCCTCGAGGTCAAGCCCCTCGTGCGATAAGTGCCACAGGTTTTTATCCTTGGAATAGTTGGTTTCGCGGTTAATTTTGAGGGGAATGTGATGCGCCTCGGCGTAGTCGATTTCCTCGTCGCGGCTCTTGATATCCCAAATACGCCAAG
>CAZBTB010000042.1:0-8925 GCA_964494605.1 uncultured Lachnospiraceae bacterium | reverse complement strand
CGCCTCGGCTGTCGGACTGCTGTTGACGGCGGTTACCGCGCCTCTCATGTTCTTCGCAAGATGGCTGTTCAATAAGTTTGATCCGAACGTCGAATACTAGGAGGAATTATGCTGCAAAGAGTAGATAAAAAACGTATGAAAACAGGAATCAAGCGCGGAAAAGACGTGCTGAGCAGCGTGGGATTCGTGCTGTTGCTCATATACGTAATTTCGCTGTTCATTCCTATCGTCTGGGCATTGCTTACGTCGCTTAAGTCCAGCGAAGACTTTTATTACAACAAGTTCGGACTTCCGTCGGAGTGGATGTTTTCAAACTATTCCGTAGCGTTTCAGCGCATGAACGTCACAATAAATACGGGCAAAAGAATAGTTCCCGTGTATACCTGGCAGATGTTCATTTTCTCGCTTATGTGGACGGCGGGCGCGACTTTTGCCACGCAGTTCGTGCATTCCATTACCGCATACGGCTGTGCGAGATACAAGAGCTTTGTGGGCAAAATGATACACAGCATTGTGCTTTTCTGCATGGTTCTGCCCATTATCGGCGCGCTTCCGTCCGAAATGCAGGTCGTGCGGTCGCTCGGATTTTACAACAATATGTTAGGCATGTTTATTATGAAAGGCAACTTCCTGGGGACCGACTTTCTTATATACTACGCCGCATTCAAATCGCTGTCGCAAGAGTACTCGAACGCCGCGCAGATCGACGGGGCGGGACCGTTTACGATCATGTTTAAAATTATGTTCCCCATGATTTTGCCCATGATTGCCACGATGTCGTTACTGTCGATTATAGGGTTCTGGAACGATTACAATACCTCGCTTACCTATATGCCCAATATCCCCACGCTTGCGTTCGGACTGTTCCGCTATCAGTTTTCCACCGATCAGCTCGTAAGCTCCATTCCCATGCAGCTTACGGGATGTATGATCGTCGTTCTGCCCATTCTTGTAATCTTTCTGATATTCAGAAACAAGCTTGTAATGAACGTCAGCATCGGCGGACTTAAGGGTTAATCAAGGAGTAATAATGAATATACTGACAAAATCACGTAGCAAAAATATAATCGTTTCGGCTGTGCTTATTGCACTTATTGCCCTGTTGTCCTTTGCCGTTATTCCCGTATTCGGAGAAAGCGCAAAAGATAACGGCGGCAGCGCAAAAGCCGCTGAAAAGTCGTTTTTTACGGTCGTCGAAAACGCCGAGCTCGTGGAGCATTATAATGCGCCCGATTACGTCGGAGATTACGAGGGCGTATTCGTAAAAGCGCTAGACAACGGCGACAGCACCGTAAGGCTAAGCCACGAGCTTGACCTGAGAGGTTTTACCGACAAAGACCCGATCGTTAAGTTTGTGATAATACCTACAAAGCCCATAGAAAAACGCGAACAGCTCCAAACCGATTCGATAACGGTAACTTTGACCGACGTCGAGGATGAAAACAACTTCGTCGAAATCGAGCTCAACGCCAACGCCGACGCGACTTATCCGTGGGCATCGTATATGGGAGCGAGAGGCAACGGTCAGTTTCTTTCGAGCTACAGACAAACCACAAACACTTTCGGACGCGGCTGTTATAAGGATATTCTCACCAATTTTTACGCTCGTCCCGCGCACAATCAGCCCAACAGCGACGTTACGATCAAGTACGATTACGTAAACAAGGTCGTGCACGCCGAGCCTATCGCCGTGTCGCCGTGGCTGGGTACTAAGGTTGCGGACCTAAGCCATTCAGACGTAATGGGCGGACGTTGGAGCGGTTTTAAGAGCGGCAGAGTATGGCTCACTATAACGGGCGGCTCGTCGTTTATCAACAATAAGGATTCGGGTTTTTTGATAACGCAAATAGGTAACTTCGACCTTTCGGCGGATTCGTGGGAGGATAACGAAGCTCCGAGACTGAAAGTGGACACCTTCGGCTATGACGACCGCGAGCTGCCCGAAGGGAAAATGTTTATGAAATATCCCGTTTATCCCGCCGAGGCGTACGATATGTTTGATTCGTGCTACGGCGAGACTAAGGGCGAAAAGAATGTGTCCGTTACCGTCGAGCGCGTAGCCGGCGGCAACGTTACCGAAATTCCCGTGGCGGACGGTTATATCGTGCCCGCCGATATGGGCGCGTACCGTATAAGATACGCTACAGAAGATGCTGCGGGACACAAGAGCGAAAAGACGCTTAATTTTTACGTACGCGACGCGTTCGGGCATATCGGTCACGAATGGTCGGAAACGCTCTCCGAGTCGGGTTTCGTGGGCGAAAGAGTGGAAATACCGACGGACACGGTTTTTAACGCGTCGGGTAAATACCGAAAGACCTACGAGGTGTTCGAGGTTGCGTCAAACAAAAGACTCGATATTATCGACAGCGGTTTTACGCCCGTCGTTACGGGAGCGCACCTGATCAGAGTAAATATAACCGACTTTTTGGGACAGACCGCGACTTTCGATTATACGGTCGGGATTAAAGCGAAAAAGCTGCCCGTCGTATTCGGCGCGCCGTCGTTCCCGCCCGCTCTGTACGTCGGCAAAACGACAACGCTTACCGATTTCGAAGCGTACGATTATTATTCGGTAGCGGGAATGCGCGTCGACGCGGTAAAGACTTACGCAATTTACGGCTCAGATAACAGCTTGCTTGCCGAGATTAAACCCGAGGAAGAATTCGTTCCCGAGGTTAGCTGGGGAGCGAGCGTAAAAATAGAATGTACGGTCAAGAGCGTGTTGTATTCCGATTCGTTGGTCTTTGCCAAGGAAAGCGTGGCGGTGATTAACCGTTCCGAAACGCATTCATTGGGCGATTACTTCTTAAAAACCGCAATCACGTCTACACAGTACAATTTCTCAAGCGGAAGAAACGTAACCTTCCTGTTTAGCTCCGATAACGCTCGGCTCGAGTTTTGCAATCCGCTTATGCTGAGCGGCATGTCGCTGGCTGTCCGCGTTCCCAAAAATTACGGAAACTACGGCAAGATTAACGTTACGCTTACCGATTACGCCAATGCCGATAAGAGCGTTATGCTTACGATCGAAAAACCGACTGCGGCAAGCAGCAACACCGGTTTGTTTTCGGTAAACGGCGGCGAAAACAAGAATATCCGCGGTACGTTCGACGGCAGTTTGCTCGACGACTTTGTTATCAATATCGACGCGAAGTTCAATATTTACGACGTGGCGGGTAACGCGTTAGGCTCGATCGGCAAGTACCTGTCGGGCGCGGCGTTCGAGGGCTTTACCGATAATCTCTGTTACGTAACGTTCTCGTTCGAAAACGTATCGGGCAACGGTGCGCTAAGCGTCGTCATGCTTGGGAATACTTATTTTTCGGACAGCACGACCGATTTCATCGGACCTATGATAGAATTGACGAGTACGCTTGCCATCGAGCAGTACGTAGGTAAAATCACGCTCCCAGGCGCGGTTGCGAGCGACGTGCAGTACGGTAAAACGGGGACGCGCTTGCTTGTCACTTCGCCCGACGGAAGAACGGTTTATAACGGTACGGCGGACTTAAATCAGATAGAACTCGACGCAGCCGTAAACGGAAGCTACAGCGTTACATATTCTGCGCGCGACGACCGCGGAAATAACGAGGTCGCGGTGTACACCGTGTACGTTTATAAAAAAACTATGCCCGAGGTTTCGCTCGTGTTCCAAATGCCCGCAAGCGGCAAGGTAGGCGAAAAGCTCGTGTTGCCCGGCGTAAGGTTCGACGGCGAGGTTAAGGATATTTCTATGTACGCATACGTAATAAACCCCGACGGCGGTATAACCGATATAGACAAAACTTTCTCGTTCGTACCCGAGCGGGCGGGCGTGTACGAAGTGGTTTATTATATAGTCGACGACGCGGCAAGCAGTTACAATTATAAGCTGATTAAAAACAGGATCACAGTAGAGTAATAGCGAGGACGGAATATGAAAAGATTGAAAAAATTTATCGCGATAACGTTGGCGGCGCTTATCTTTTTGTTCGCCGTAGCTTGTGCGCCCGACGAAGAAAAACCCGAAACTCCCGAAAGCGACGTTAAGTACACCGAGTTCGATCTGGTGAAAAACGGAAACAGCGATTACAGAATTCTGCTGTCCGGTAACGCAACGCCCGCCGAGGTTTACGCCGCGCAGGAGATGAGAGAGTTTTTCTCCCAAGCTACGGGCGTAACGCTCGAGGTCGAAAGAACGGAAGACGCTACCGAGAACGGCAAGTTTCTGTCTATAGGTAATACGGGGTTGTTTGCCAAAAGCGAAATGACGGTTTCCGCCGAAGAGCTGGGCACCGACGGGTATAAGCTCAAGACTTTCGGCAACAGCGTGGTCATGAACGCAGCAGGCGAGAGCGGCAAAATCTACGCGGTTTACGAATTTTTGCGTCGGCAGTTCGATATGAAGGTTTTCACCGAGGACGAAATCTATCTGAGACTCACGTCCGACGAAAAGCTTATCGATTTCGATTTGACCGATATTCCCGATTTTGCGGGTCGCGACTGCCATAACGTTTCGTTTATGTATAATATAAAAGCCGTGTACGCTACGAGAAAGAGAATGAACGGCGTAAATACGCAGTTCTATCCCAATCAGGGCGAAGGATCGGTTTGGTCGCCGAGCTATTGGAATCACTCGATTTTTATTATTTTGCCGCCGTCGCGCTACATAGCCGAGCACGCCGATTGGTACAGCAAAAGTCAAATGCAGCTGTGCTTCGGTAAAGCGCTCGAGGACAGCGAAAGCGGCAGACTTATGTTTACGACTTTTGTAGACAACATGAAAGCTCATATCGAGAAGAACGCCAAAGCCAAGTATTTTATGATAGGACAGGAGGACGCGGCGGCGTTATGCGATTGTTCTCTGTGTATGGCAAACAATATCAAGTACGGCGGAGAAAAAGCAAACGGAAGCGGAACGGTATTGTATTTTGTCAATAAGGTCGCGCGCGAAATAGACAGTTGGTTAAGAGAAAGCTATCCCGACCGCGCCGACGAAGTAAAGATCTGTATGTTCGCTTATCAGGGTACTCAGGCGGCACCCGTCACGTTAAACAAGACTACGGGCGAGTACGAATACGTACCCGAGATCAAACCCGAGCCCAACGTTATGGTGCGCATTGCTCCGCTTGGCGCGGCGTATTCGGTAAATATGTTGGACGCCAAATACAACAGCATAATAAGAGAGGCGATTCTCGGTTGGAAAGCGCTTGCGCCGTCATTTTCGGTCTGGCATTACAACACGGGTTTCGGTGCGTACGCATACCCCATATATAACTTCCACACGATTGCCGAAAACTATCGGATTTATAAGGACCTGGGAGTTGTCGACGTTCTCGACCAAGGCGCGGGCGAGGCTTGCGAGCCCTTTCATTATCTCAAGAACTATATTATCACCGAGCTTTTGTGGGATATCGACAGGGACGTAAACAAAATGACCGACGAGTTTTTTGCGGCTTACTATAAGCAGGCGGCGGAGTTGATGCGAGAGTATTACGACCTTATGAACGCCAACTTCAAGCTTGCCGAGAGAGAAAAAGGTTACGTGTCGTACTGCGGCAGCTGGGAAAGCGCGGCAAACGCGAATAGCGGTACGTTATATTTTTCGAAGTCGTACCTAAACAGAGTAACGGAGATTTTCGACCGTGCGTTCGGAGTTATCGATACGATCGAGGACGAACAAGTCCGCAATTTGGTTTATTCGCGTGTGTTAAAAGAAAGCTTGTCGCCGCGGTGTATACTGTTGGAGCATTACGCGGGTTATTACGACAACGCAACGTTAAAGGCAATGATAAACGAGTTTGCCGCCGATGCGGAAACCTGCGGATTCAGATATTATCAGGAAGGGTCGACCTACAATGCAACCATACAGGCTAAAATCGATAAATGGTTGCAACAATTGAACTAAAAGGAAAATCATATGAAAACCGAAACGAATAACGGCGGTAACGGGAATGTAAAAATCCTGTTACCGGAGTTTCCTACACCCTCCGAGCGGTTTGCCGCAGAGGAATTGCAGAAGTTTTACGAACAGGCTACGTCCGTCAAGCTCGATATTGCGGCGGATAACGATAACGCCGCGGCGGATTGTTTTTTGTCGGTGGGCGATACCGCGCTGTTTGAAAGCAGCGGAATCAAGCTCGATAAAACCGAGCTTAACGGCGACGGTTATATTATCCAATCGACGGGCGGAAACGTCTTGATGAATGCCGCTTCCGAGAGCGGTAAGATTTATGCGGTCTACGGATTTTTGGAGCGGAAGTGCGGTTTCAAGGTTTATGCCGTCGACGAAATAAGCGTTAATCAAACGGGCGCAATAGATTTTAACGATTTGCACGTCGTGGACGTACCCGATTTTCAGGGACGCGATTTTCACCACTACAGCTTTATATTCGACAGCCTTTTCGCCACGCGTATGCGGCTTAACGGAGTGCGAACCGAGTTCGAGTCTAAGTACGGCGAGGGGAGCATGTGGTCGAAATATTATTGGGTGCACTCGACTTTTTCCATATTGCCGCCCGATAAATATTATGAGTCGCACCCCGAGTGGTACAGCGAAAACAAAACTCAGCTGTGTTTTGCAAAAGCTCTGGAGGACAGCGACAGCGGCAGAGAGATGTTCGAAACGTTTACGAAGAACTTTATAAGCCGTATCGACGCCGAGCCGACGAGAAAATATTTTATGATAGGGCAAGAGGACGTCGGGACTACCTGTACCAGTCCCGTTTCGCTTGCCGCCAATAAAAAGTACGGAGGCGAACACGAAGCCCCGAGCGGTACGCTCATCGTATTCGTCAATAAGGTTGCGCGCGCAGTAAAAGAGCATTTGCTTAAGACCGATAAAAAACGCGCCGACGTAGTAAAGGTCGTGACATTTGCCTATCAGCGCACCGAAGAACCGCCCGTAACTTTTAACGAAAAGACGGGTAAGTTCGAGTCCGTTCCCGAGGTCGTGCCCGACGACAACGTCATGATAAGATTCGCGCCGCTTGCTTCGTGCTACTCGTTTGATTTTATGAACGACACCGTAAACGCAAAACAGCGCCGCGCGCTTTTGGGCTGGTCGGCTTTGGGCGCAAAGCTGTGCGTCTGGCAGTACACGATAGGATTCGGAGCGTATATGTACCCGCTGTACAATTTACATACCTGGGGCAAAAACTACAGAACGTACAAGAGCTTGGGGGTAAACGATTTATTGGATCAGAGCGCGCACGACACGCTTTCTACGCCTTTTTACGCCATGCGCAACTATATAGGCTCGCGGCTTATGTGGGACACGGAGCTTAGCGTCAAGGACTTAGCCGAAGAGTTTATCGGGCATTACTACAAATCCGTCGCGCCGCTTGTAAAGCAGTATCTCGAATTGCTGTACGCGCATTTTAAGTTCATGGAAATAGCGCGTGATTTTCGTGCTTATGCGGGCGGTTGGGAGTCGCGTGACGTAGCGATCGTTAAGTATTATCCCATGGAGTTTTTGCAAGCCGCGCTTAATCACTTTAAGAAGATACGCGAGGCGGTTAGTCTTATCGGGGATGAAGAGGAGCGCAAGCTCGTAGACCGCCGAGTGCGCACCGAAGAGCTGTCGCCGCGGTTTATGATGATTGATTTGTATCACAAGTTTTTCGACCGCGACGAGCTCATTGCCGAGCTTGAAGCGTTTAAGTCCGACTGCGCGGAGCTTGGACTCGAGCTTTATAAGGAAGGTAAACGCAGTTCGATCGAATCAATAGTGTCGAGGTGGCGCACCGAGCTTGGATAACGGTTAGAATCGTCGGCAATTTTGTTATGCCTTTCCTTTATTTTGTTATTGCTTTTTTTGCGCCGTGTGGCTTATAATTAAGATAATGTACTTTACGGTTACGCACGGAGGAATAATGAATGGTTAAACTTAAATTGCACGAGCCGCATATTATTTTGCAAGGACCCGTGGCTGAAGAGGCGGGTTGGGGATATTATCAGTTTCCCGCGATTTTTGCGCTCGACGACGGCAGACTTGCGGCGGCTATTCACGTAGAGGACGACGCTTCGGCTTGCTACGGCAAGGAGAAAAAGTGGTTGGTTAGCTCCGACGAGGGCAAAACCTGGGCGGAGTGTTCGCCCGAAATCAAGGCTTTGTGCGGTACTCAAACGGCTGACGGCGATAAGCTTTGGCCGGTGGAGCAGTCCGTAATATACTTAAACGATTTTGATGTTCCGCCTTTTCGGTTGGCAAACTACAGCCTTCCCGACGAGCCGACGGATACGATGCAGAAGAGCATTGACCCCAAGCGTATGCCCGAGGGTATAGGCAAGTTCACGGGAGCATTCGGCGAAACGTACAGAACTTATTTAATCGATTGCCTTCCTAACGGACTTATGGAGAAGAAATGGAAGTTCATGCGTTACAGCGGCAAGACGGGCAAAGTAACCGAAGAGGACTCCGCGGTGGATTGGGATTATATGCCCACTCATACGCTGTTCGACGGGCGGAATTTACAGCTTATGCGTCCCAATATGTGGGGGAATTTCAAATTGGCGCCCGACGGTTCTTTATGGGCGGCGCATTACGATTTGTTCGGGTCTAACCCCGAAAACGGCGGGTTCTATACCTACAGCACTTGTTATTTCTTCCGTTCGACGGACGGCGGCAGGAGCTTTAAGCTCATGTCTTACATAGACTACAAACCCGACGTGCTCGAAGATAAGCTCGCGTATTTCCGCGACGGATATACCGAGCCCGATCTGGAGTTTATGCCCGACGGCTCGATGATCGTGCTTATCCGCAATGCGGGCGTATTTCACGGCGCGCCCGAGTGGGGACCGTCTTATATGTCGCGTTCGACGGACGGCGGCAGAACATGGGCAGAACCTTGGGTTTTCGATAAATGCGGCGTTCTTCCGCAGCTTAGACGTCTTAATTGCGGCGTTACGCTTGCAATTTACGGCAGACCCGGAATCTATGTC
>CAZBTB010000041.1:0-8986 GCA_964494605.1 uncultured Lachnospiraceae bacterium | reverse complement strand
CAGATCTGATAGCCGACTTTGATAAGTGCTTCGTTTTTACGGAAGGGAATGTCGGCAAGCATGTTAGCGCCCTCTACCGTATGACCTTTCATGACCTCGAACTCCTCGGGCGTAAAGCGTCCGGGTTTGTTGAGGATTTCGCCGGGAATGGAAATCTTGCCGATGTCGTGGAGCGCGGACGCCGTGGAAATAAGGCGTATGTCGTCGCGCGTGAGCTTGTATTTGTCCGTCTTTTTCACAAGCTCGTCAAGCACCATTTCGGTTATCATATTGACGTGCAGAACGTGCAAGCCGCTTTCGCCGTTACGAAACTCGACGATGTGCGACAGAATTTCTATCATAAGGCTGTTGTCCTTTTCCTTCTGATAGATCTGACGGGACAGCGTTTCGGACATTTCCTTCTGACGCTCGCCCAACATAAAGTTGCACGCCACGCGGTGTTTTACGGTACGCTCGTCGAAAGGACGGCTTATGTAATCGATTGCGCCGAGATCGTACGCGCGGTCGATGTACGCTCCGCCCGTTTCAGCCGAAATCATAATGACGGGTATGGTTTTGATCCAACCCTTGCGGTTCATCATGGACAAAACCGCAAATCCGTCCATCTCGGGCATTACGATATCGAGCAGCATAAGCGATATTTCAAGCTCGTGCTCGTGTAAAAGCCTTATGGCGTCCGCGCCGTTCTCCGCTTCCATGATCTCGAAATCGTTTTCGAGCATGTCGGCAAGCAGCGAACGGTTGAGTTCGGAGTCGTCTACGATTAAAATCTTCTTTTTCTTATTTTCACTCATTTGTCTCACCTCTGAGTTTTTCTATGATTTGTTTAAGTTTATTCATATCTATGGGTTTAGCCAGGTGCGCGTTCATTCCCGAGTCCAACGCGGTTTTGACGTCGTCGTCGAACGCGTTTGCCGTCATGGCGATTATAGGTATCGTTTTGGCTTCGGGGTGCGAACTCTCTCTTATGGCGCACGTTGCTTCGTAGCCGTTCATTTCGGGCATTTGTACGTCCATGAAAATCATGTCGAACGTCCCCGACGCGCTCGCCTCGAACTTTTCTACGGCAACCCGACCGTTCTCGGCAATAGTGCAAGTCACGCCCTCGATATCAAGAAGCTCTTCGAGAATTTCGGCGTTTATTTCGTTGTCCTCGGCGGCGAGTATATTCATGCCTTCCAGCGAAACGGCAGCTTCTTTATCCGAATCGTTTACAAGGTCCTCTTCGACGTGCTTCAGTTTTAAAACCGCGTTTCGGAAGTTGGTTACGAAGAAGGGCTTAGACATGAACAAATCGATACCCGCCTCTTTCGCGTCGTCCGCGATATCGTCGAAGTTGTAGGACGTAAGCACCATTATGGGCACTTCTCTGCCCACTTTTTTGCGTATGCCTTTCGCCGTCTCCACGCCGTTCATTTCGGGCATCTTCCAATCGATAAGTACGAGATTGTACGCTTCGTACGACTCGAACGAGCTTGCAACCATTTCGATTGCTTTTTTGCCGGTCAGCGCGTAATCCACTTTGACGCCCGTCTCGCTCATAAGCTCGCATACGTCTTTACAGATAGACTCCTCGTCGTCTACCACGAGTATCTTCATTATATTATGCTTAACCCAGAAGTTTTCGTCATCAAGGTCGTGGCGCTCGGCAACGGCAAGCTCCAGCTCGACCGTAAACGTACTGCCCTTGCCCTTTTCGCTCTCCACCGTAATGGTTCCGCCCATGAGGTCGACGATGTTTTTTGTTATCGTCATCCCCAGCCCCGTGCCCTGAATCTCTTTTTTCGTCACGGTGTCTTCGCGTGCGAACGGCTCGAAAATTATCTTGACGAATTCTTCGCTCATGCCCATGCCGTTATCGGCAACCGTAAACTTAAGGTGCGCGTGATTGTGCGCCGATCTTTCGCAAGCTTCGACGGTAAGGTCTATTTTACCGTTGTCGGGCGTGTACTTGACCGCATTGGACAATAGGTTAAGAAGAATCTGATTTAATCTCAGCTTATCTCCGAATACGCGCTCGGGAAGCTTTCCTTTCGTGTGCACCTCGAACGAATGCTCTTTCGCTCTTGCCTGCGGGGTAATAATTGCATTGATTTCCTCGACGAATTCGGAAATGTCGAACTCTTCGATATTGAGACTTGTCTTGCCGCTCTCGATTTTACTTATGTCGAGTATGTCGTTGATAAGGCTGAGCAGGTGCTGACCGGAGAACATGATTTTCTTGATGTACTCGCGCACCTTATCGGGATTGTCGGCGTCCTTGGCTAAAAGCGTCGCAAAACCGATGATTGCGTTCATGGGCGTACGGATATCATGCGACATATTGGAAAGGAAGTTGCTCTTCGACTCGTTGGCGGACTTTGCAATCGCGAGCGCGGACGCGAGGTCGTCGCTCATCTTATGCTCCTGCGTACGGTCGGAGAACATGAACACAAATTCGTTTTTATCGTTGTATGTAATGTGCTTTAATACAATACGGTACCAGTAAAGCGCGCCGGAATTGACGTTCTTCATCCGAATATCGGCTTCGCGAATGTCGCCTTCGCTCAGCGATTCGAGCATTTCAATCGAAAACCGGGCGTCGGGGTCGACAGCCGCTTCCAGAAGCTTTCTCACATCGCTTTTCACTTCGTCGTGATTAAGCCCCCAAACCTGTTCGATATTCGCGCTGACGTACTCGGCGGCAAAATCGTCCGTCGAGAATAACACGAAAATATCGTTGGTATTTTCGGTCAATAGGTCCAATAAGCTTTCTCTTGCGGTAAGCTCTTCGTCCTTTTCGCCCAAACGGCGTTTGTTCCTGATATGTAACAACCAGGCAACGACGGCAACCGCTATAACGACAATAACCGACGCAACCACGGTGACTATCGTCCACACAACAGACCCTTCGGCAGAAAGAGGCACACCGACCATACCGTTCACGTTAGCTTCTTTCGCCGCAGCGCAGACCGGTTTTACCTTATTGCCCGCGTCGCACGCTCCGAATAGTCCCACGTTAACTAACCGAGCAGCAGCAAACCAAGTATAAAGAACAATCGCTAAAACGACTACGACCGCACAACCGACAATTATGAGTCTGTCTTTTAACTTCTTGTTCATACAGAGTATATTTCTCCTCGGAATTCAATAAAAGAGTATGCAAAAATATCGCATTTCGATACCTATGCAGAATAATTTTACCACATAAAGCCCCAAATGGCAACGGTTTTGTAAGACATTTCGGCAAAATACACTATTTTCCCGCCTATTCGGAGTAATTTTTACAAGTATTTTCCTGCCTCGGAAAACGAAAACGCCCTGCCGCAACGGGCAGGGACGCAATAAAAAATCAACTGCAGAACAGACACGAATAAAGTTTGACCGCTAGTTTTGTTTAACGGCGAAAAATGCCTGCGGATGACCGCATACGGGACAGACGGCGGGAGCAGACGTGCCCACTTGCGTATGGCCGCAGTTGCCGCATTCCCAGGTAACCTCGTTGGGCTTTTCGAACACCTGTCCGTTTTTGATTTCGTTTAACTTGGTACGGTAACGGTTTTCGTGCTCTTTTTCGATTGCGGCAACGCCGTCGAACTGTGAGGCAATATTCTCGAAGCCTTCCGCCCGAGCGTCTGCGGCAAACTTGGCGTACATCTCCGACCACTCGTAATGCTCGCCGCCCGCCGCCGACAGAAGGTTTTCCTCGGTGGCTTTCAATCCGTTATGGAGCAGCGTAAACCACATATAAGCATGCGCCTGCTCGTTGTTCGCCGTCGTCGTAAAAATCTGCGCTATTTGGTTGTAGCCTTCCTTTTGCGCATGCTCGGCAAAGAACGTGTATTTGTTGCGGGCCTGTGATTCTCCGGCAAACGCCGCAATTAAGTTAGCCTCGGTTTTTGTTCCTTTTAAGTTTTTCATGATAATTCACCTCAAGGCAATTTTGGACACAATCGGAGCGTTTTATACTCTTCACGCCGCTCCCGTTTTATGCATACCATGAAATATGGAAAAATTCACCTTCGACAACCTTATCGTTACCGCCTCCGATTTGCCGCCCGCCGAGTATGCCAAGCTGAACGAGGGCAACCGCTCGGATCTTACCGTCCTAAGCCACAATTCTCTGTCGGACCCCGTAAATCTCTTCGACGAAATGAGCGGCAAAGAGAAAAAGCTCAAGGAATTTGCCGAGCTGTCGGCAAAAGAAAAATCCACCGTAATCGCAGGCATAACCCTTTGCTACGGCGGAATAAAACGCCTCTCCGCAGTAATCGCCCACAACGGCGAGCTTATAGACATAGCGGACAGCTGTTCTGTCTCCGAACCCTACTCGCGCTCCAACACCGTCAAAATCTACAGCAACGGCAATACCAAAACCGCCGTCCTCATCGGCGGCGATGCCCGAGTGCGCTTTATAATGCAAAAACTCGCCACCGCCTGCACCCTCGCCGTCAGCCTCGAACCCGAATACCGCCCCGAAAACGAACAGCGCATCCGAAAGCTTTCAAACGAGTTTAAACTCCCCGTCCTCTACGTCTCACCCTTAAGAATCTTTTTCGCCCAACCGGATACTTATTTGAATTGATTCAAATTGTTTAGAACAAGTTATTTTAAAAAACCATCCTAACCGAATAAGTCGCCTACGCTATTCCGTCGGCGGCTTTTACGTTTCATTTAGATAAGACAGACATTCCTCAAGAATTACTTGAATTTTTACAAGAAATAGGCAAATATGCTTAACATATCAATAATTTTTATTAAACGAGATTTTATGTAGTACATTTGCTTTCGACATATTTTTTAATAATTTGAATAAATACATTCCCGTACAAATCATATTTCTTTTTGCCTAAACCGTAGATTGAAATAAAAGATTTTTCGTCATTAGGTTTATAGGTCGCCAAAGCTACTAGTTGTTGATTATTAAAAATCATATAAGCTTTAATCTTTTTTTCTTTGACTAATCTTAATCGCTCTTTTCTTAGCACTGTCAATAATTCAAAATCAGTTATCACCGCATCCTCTGAAACTATTAATTCAAACCCGTCACGATTCATCGTTCTATTTGGTTTGGTTTCTTCTTTGCGTTTGCTAATTTCTATCTCTTCAAAATTAATAGTGCTTTCTTCTTCGCTTTGAGGTAATTCAACTTTTATTGGTTTTTCTGTTTCTTTCTTTGCTTTAACTACCTTTTCTGTTTCGTTAGTCGCTATAATCTGATTCTGAAGAAATTCAAAGTCGCACTTACCAGCTTTTTCAATGTTACAGATTTTATCTCCACTTATTGTAAGTAAGAGATAATAATAGTTTTCACCTATGTCTCGATAAACTAAGATTAATTGATCGTCACCATTATTAATCTTTAAGTTAGATATTGATACACAATTATTCGGTTGAATAGCTAAATAAGGTAATTCGTCACCTATTCTATATACATCACAACCACAAAGTTTGTATAAGCCAATTAAATATCCAAAATTATTACTAACATTTTTAATATTTAACTGCAAATTTATATTACCAACTGCATTTCTAACTTTATATTCAAATTTAGAATCTGAATTTTCATTCAGCACAAAAATTAAATTGTTTTGATTAATTCTCTCATTTTTTTGTTGTACAAGAGTATAGTGTACACCCATAATAGCTAGTATTGCTGCCGACATAGTTGTAACAGCCGTAAAAAGCGAAGAAATTATTTCTCTTCCTGAAGTTATGAATATGTAACAAAACAATAATATTAAATAAAGCGGTACTACCAGCATTGCCAACCCTTTCAATCCGCTTGATAATTTTCCTAATTTGAATTTCAAACTGTTTTTCAAAAATATAAAAACAACACAGCTTATCATGGCTGTTATTGTTGAAGAAAAGAAAACAACCACTGTAATAATTATGGCGTTGCTATAATTTTGTTTTAAATCAGCAATAAAAGAAACAATACCTAAAACAAGAGCAAAAATAAGCATACATATATAAGAAGAAAGTATACAAGATGTATAAAATGAAATTTTATAATTTTCCATCCGTACAAAAAAGTCTTCCTTTTGCTTTTTTAAAAGTACAATATGTTTTTCAAACTCTTCAAATATATTTATCATTTGTTCACACCTCGTTTATAAAAATTATATTTTTTAAAAACGAATTAAATAAGTAGATACTGCAACACCCTTTCTGGCAAAATACCAAATTTAAGTTATATTTTTATCGGATACCGCGTTTTGTCTACTTCGGTTATTTCACGCATAACACGGCAAGGCACGCTCAAACGGAACAATCGGTCTTACGTTTCTCATATATTCTCCTATTGCTGAGGCACGACAGCGTAAAACACAAAGTCTTCGTCACCGATATTCAGCATTTCGTGCTCACTGCCCTTTTTGCAGTAATGGCAATCACCCGCTTTAAGTTCTTCGGAAACCCCATCACAAACAACCTTACCCCTGCCCGAAATAACAAACACAATTTCGGACGACGTCTCGTGTCTGTGCCGCCCTATCGAACAGCCCCTCTTCAACCGTGCACGCATAATGCGGTTCAAATCGTCTACAGCCATTCGCGCCGCCAGCTCTCCCTCGCCGCCGTAAAAATTCGCCACAACTGTTTCTTCTATTTCATCAAACTTAATCATACTGTCTACCTTTTCTTTCCGAATTTTAATTAGTTAAACTTCCTATTTCCGTGATATTATAATACAATCTTGATTATTAAGTCAAGCCAATACGACAATAAACAAAAAACACCGACAAGCGGCGTTCTTTTTCTTTTGGTGGAGCAGTGGTAACCTAAAACGAATTATTTTTTAATAAATAGAATCCTATAATTGTCGTAGCATTATAATCTCCAACAAAAAGAGTAACATTATTCTGTGGATTTGATACATCTATATTACTATTGCCATGGTTTCCCCAAGCAGAGTTTGATTTTATCCAATTATCTGTATCTTCGAATGTTATAGCAGTTAAGCATTTGCAATAACTAAAGGAAAATGCCCCAATGTATGTTACGCTTTGAGGAATTGTTATAGATACGAGACTTTCACAACGATAAAATGTATTATCAGATATTTTTGATAGATTATCGGGTAGTATGATATTTTTAATATTGGCACAATTATAAAATGCACCATATAGTAGATTTCCACCTGTGATGGCAACTGTTTTTAATGATTGTGGAATATAGTAGACTATTTTTGAACCATCATAAGATGAATATTTTTGTGTAGTAGCCATAGCTCCATCAAAAGGAATATTTCCAAATATATAACCAAATAAGGTCTTTTCGCTTGCCGATGAACTGTTGTAGGTGCCCCCAACAAAAGGCAAAGTTATATTTTCTAATACGCTACAACCATTAAATGCCCCTTTTTCTATGCTTGTAACATAGTCGGGAATGACTATACTTACAACATTTTTATTAATTATGTTCATTATGTTGCAAGAATTCACAGTAGAAGCAAAATTAAAATTGTCCATTTCTTCTTTTACTTCCCATTTTGCAACATACGCCACATCGGTTTTAGGCATTTCAAATACAAATTCAAAATCTTTACATACAAGGTCATTATTGCTATTATACCAGCCAATCCATGTATAACCCAAATTAGAGTGAGCAACAAGAGAAACCGTTTCTCCATAAGTTATTTTATCATTTGAGAAATTGGTATATATTCCACCATTCTCATTGTTTGTTGTTGTGGATACTGTAAAGAATTCCCACTGAGCCGTTAGCGTTATATCATCTACTAACGATATTTTGTATTTTGCTGCGGTTGTTACAAGCACATTTCCATTATACCAACCTTTGAAAGAATACCCATTTTGAGGAATGGCATTTATTTCCACGGATGAGTTGTAATCGTATTTTCCGCCGCCTATCAGCATGCCAGCATTTTCAACAGCGTTTTGTAATGTTACAGTTTGTTGCTGAAGTGCCCATTTTGCAGTTAGAATGTATGGTGTTTCAATGCTCCAATCACAAATAATGCTACCTAATGGATTCGTAAACTGATAATCCTCTATATACCAACCTAAAAAATCATAGTGGTCTTTCTCTGGAATAGGTAAAGTCGCAGATTCTCCATATAATAATTGGTAAGTATCTGTTTCTAAATTATCTCCACCATTTACATCTAGGGTTATAGTAAAAGTATCAGCAGCCTTATCTATATAAAAACAGGTCGTTTCCCAAGGAATAAGTGTTGTAGCTTTTTCTCCGCTACTATTTTTCCACCCATTAAAGGTATATCCAATTAAATTGGGTACATAATCTACAACATATTCTTTGCCCGTATAAACATAGTCTGTTTTTAATAATGCATAGTTATCGTAATAATAAACTTTTATCGCATAACTTCTATGGATTGTAAGTTGAAAAGTATTTGTTGTACTTCCATCTTGTGAATTTACTACAATATAAAAAATATTATCTCCATCAGATAATTTGCCGTATTTTCCTGTAGCAATTTTAGTGGGAATTTCGATTTGTCCAAGATTATCATAATAAAGCTTCCAAATGCTATTTTTACTGCATTTTACTTTATCCGCAAGAGAGACCTCATCTGTATCAGAAGAAACATACATAAAAATTTCATTTCCATTAATAGTAGCATTATCTATCTTTTCTATATTCGCCGTATTATTATTTCCACATGCCGAAAGATGTGCCCCAAAACAAAGCATAGCCGCAATCATAAGAAAAGTACATAGGATTTTTTTCTTCATAGTTATCACCTGAATTTGTAAATTATCATTTTAAGTATAGCAAATGTTCAATAGTTTTGCAACCATTTATAACTTTTTACATCTTCAAACAACTATTTGGCACTGTGGCGGGTGCTTGAATAAACAAGCGGCTCGCTACGCTCGCCGTCAAGCACCCGCCACACCGACCAAACACAACTGAATTAACGTACCGAATACCGCAAGCGGCGGCAACTAAAATTCGGGGACACGCGCAGGCTTTCCGTGTTCCCCGAATTTTTTTACGTTGCCGCCGATCTTGCTTT
>CAZBTB010000040.1:0-8990 GCA_964494605.1 uncultured Lachnospiraceae bacterium | reverse complement strand
GAACAGGCTGTCGCCTGCGTCACCGAGACCGGGCAGAATATAGCCGTTTTCGTTAAGGCATCTGTCAAGCGTGGAAACGTAGATATTTACGTCGGGGTGCGCCTCAGCTACCTTAGCTACGCCCTCGGGCGCGCCTATGATTGCCATGAACTTAATGTTTTTACAGCCACGTTTTTTAAGTAAGGAAATCGCGTCGCAAGCGCTTCCTCCCGTGGCTAACATGGGGTCGACCAAAAGCACGAGCTTGTCCTCAATTCCGTCGGGCAGCTTGCAATAGTACTCCTGCGGCTCGAGCGTCTCTTCGTCGCGGTACATTCCGATATGCCCCACTCTTGCCAAGGGGAACAGCACGTGAATGCCGTTGACCATGCCCAGTCCCGCGCGTAAAATGGGAACGATCGCAATCGCGTTGTCCTTAACGACGTTCTGCTCGCAGGTCTCGAGCGGAGTTTTAACCGTCTTTTTAACGGTAGGCACGCCGTCTTTTAAGCTCTCGTAGGTCATGAGCGTAGTGATTTCCTCGATCAGCTCGCGGAATTCCTTCATGCTCGTCTTTTCGTCGCGAAGTATCGCGATTTTGTGCCTAATAAGCGGATGATTAAGTATTTCGACGTTTTTGTAGTCTTTCATATTATTCCTCTTTAGTCTCGACGTTCTCTTCTTTTTCAATCTCGGGAGCGCTCTCCTCTACGGGAGTTACGCCCTCTTTCGTTTCGGGAACAGCCTCGGTCGCAACCGAACCCTCTTCCTTGCCCGCGCCGATCTTTTCGACCTTACCTAAGATCAGGTTGGTGATAATGCCGAGTACGAGCGCCGTAGCGATAGGCGTGATCTGGATAACCTTCGCAACCGCACCGTTTGCCGCGAATGCGTAAGGAATCTGAACGGACAGACCGCCGATACCTGCGATAAGAATAGCGGAAACGACGAAGAGGTTTCTGTTTTCGTTAAGGTCGAGGTCTTTGAACATCTTAAGACCCGAGCAAGCGATAAAGCCGTAAAGCGTGAGGCACACGCCGCCCATTACGCAGGACGGAATGGTCTGAAGAAGCGCCATAAGCGGAGTGATAAAGGAAATTATTATGCACATGATCGCCGCGGTGAAAATGGTCGCAATGGACGCGTTTTTGGTGATTGCCACGCAGCCGACCGATTCGCCGTAGGTCGTGTTGGGGCAGATACCGAAAATCGTGCCTGCCATAGAACCGATACCGTCGCCGAGAAGGGTTCTCTTAAGTCCGGGCTCACCGCCTACAAGGTCGCGACCGATAATCGAACCGAGGTTCTTGTGGTCGGCGATATGCTCGGCGAACACAACGAACGCAACGGGAATAAACGCAATGGCGATTTCGGCAACGCCGCTGCCGGTAAGCATTACTGCGTCTTTAATGGACGACGTGCCGTTAACCATTTCCTTAATGCCCTCGATAAGAGCGAAGTTGGGATAGTTAAGGATTGCGGTAACGCCCTTGAACGTTCCGTCGGCGTTTACGAAGTTATCGATAAGGGGCTGGAAGTTGACGATCATGAGATAATCGCACTTGGTTGCGTAACCGATAGCCGTAAAGATAGCGGCAACGGCATAGCCTGCGGCGATACCGATAACGAAGGGTATAAGCTTCATCATCTTGACCTTTTTCTGGGTCGAGCAGATAACGACCGTGAAGAACGTAACAAGTCCGCAAAGAAGTCCTATAAGGTTATATCCGCCGAAGATATTGACGCCGTTAAGAGCGCCCGAAGCTTTTACCATATCGCCCATTGCGTTAGCGGCGAGCGAAAGACCGATGATCGCAACGGTCGGTCCGATAATTACGGGCGGCATAAGCTTGTTGATCCAATTTGTTCCCGCAAAGTGAATGATAATCGCAAAGATTACGTAAACAAGTCCCGCGAACAGCGAGCCGACGATAATTCCGAGATACCCGTAAGCCATAGCCACGAACAGCGAGCTAAGAAAGGCAAAGGAGCTGCCGAGGAACACGGGGCTTTTGAAGCGCGTGAACAAGAGATAGACAATCGTGCCGATACCTGCGCCGAGTATAGCGGCGGGTATTTCGGTGGGTAAGCCGATAATCGTGGGAACGGCAATGGTTGCCGCCATGATCGCAAGTACCTGCTGTAACGCAAATACGAGCAGCTGCCCGAACTTGGGTTTTTGGTCGATGTCGTAAATCAAACCGTTTTGTGCCATTGTTTTCTTCCTCCGAAACAATTAAAGATTTATCCGTCAAAAGGGCATAAAAAAAGTTGACACTGCCGTCAACTCAAAAATGGGAAACCACCGCCGTAGAATCTAATCCCAAAGTTTCGATCATGCAGCTTGTCCCTATCATTTTTTTGCTCCTTTCCGTAACCTACAATCAAGTATATCACAACCGTCGAATATTGTCAATTTTTTTATCTTATGAAATAAGAAAATATAAGGGGGAGATTAAAAATTAAGCGGAATGACATTACAATATAAAAACGTCTCGGACAAATATTAAGCTTAGTATCAATCCGAGACGTTTATTTTATTTTGTCATTCCGAGCGAGAGACGAGTGTAACGAGTCTCAACGAGGAATCTCCGCCTCTTAAAATCTTAAGAAAGCCAAAGATACATGAGTCCTGCGACGATACCGAACCCGCACAGCACCATGACAAGACGGGGCAGCATTTCGGCAAAAAGAGCGCGCGTCATGGCACGGCGTTCCTTTTTGGTAAGCTGAACGGCGTTATCGTCTTTTCTGTGCTCGGACTTGTTTTTGCGTCCCGAAAAAAATATACGGCGGTACTGCGGCAGTTCGTCGCCGTTCATGGGCGCAATAGTTCTGCCGTCGTCCCAATCGTTATTCTTGTTTTTCTTTTCCTTTGCCATATGCTTATTGTACCACTATTCCGCCCAAAATGCAATATAAAATACTTAAATCGCAAAATGTCGGGACATGCGCCTGACTTTTTTGCTCCATCTTAAGTTCGACCGACACGGATAAAGCAAGCGCAAACGTAGTTTGCAGGCGTAACGCCGTGTCGCGTTTGGTCGATGCTGTAGACACAATCTACAGCAAAAGCCCGTGAAATTTTTCACAGGCTTTTCGTTGACTTTATTCCGCCTCTACGGCAACAAGCCATAAGGTCTTGTTTTGCGCCGAGTCGGTATATGCAACTGCATCGGCATCGCTCGGCTCGGAATCGTAAACGTTGAACATATCCACACGATTATAATCCAAGTTGCCGTTTGCGTCCGTAACGGGAACAAGGTCGAAAATCGTGACGTTACCTTTAAGGTCTATCTCGTAGTACATGGATTTTTTCTCTCCGGCAACGGTCATCGTTACGTCACCGAAGTACGGGCTGTAGCCGTTGCCTTGCATGACAAGCGTTTTGTTGCCGGCAGCTGTGTACTCGCCCTTAAGTCCGGCAGCCTCGTAAAGCGGGATCCTATCACCGCTTAAGGTAAATACGGCGCCCATGCCCGAATCGTTCCAAGCAGTAAGTACTCCGTAAGGCTGACCCTTGAAATAGAGAATTACATTGTACTTGTCGTAGTATTGGATCGTAATTTCGTCGGGTTCTTTTTCCGGATCGGTGTAAACAAATCTACCCGTTGCGCCGGTTAGCGTAAAGTTGTCGTTGATTATAAGCTGCGCACCGCTTAAGCCGTGGTAGGTGTGACCCGCAAGCGCGTTGAAGTAGCCGAGCGAAGCAAACAATTCGTCATCGCCGTCCTTAATCTCGTACATTTCGGTTTCGGCATTTGCACGAGCGGTAAGCGTCGTATCGCCGTCGGTCAGAGTAACCTCGCCGGTTGCGCCGATTTCGTAATCGAATTCAACAGTCGAACCGTCGTTTTTCTTAAGCGTTGCTTTTGCGGCGCCAGGCGTATTGCTCTTGCCGTTAAACGACAACGTAACCTTCTCGTCGTCCTCCGTCAATTTTCCGACGAATTTCATGCCGTACATATCGTCGGCGGCGGCATATACTAAGCCGGGTTTTTCGGAATCCTTTTCGACGATCGTGATTTTGCCGCTCGCAAAGTTTGCATAATAGGTTTTGCCGTCATAATCGAACTCTGCTCTTTGCTTATCGCGGAAATACTTGTAAGGAACAACCTCTCTCTCGGCATCGGGGTCGGTCTCGTCGGTGACATAAACGTCGCCGAGTAAAGTTTCCTTTGCATTTTCGTCAATAATGGGTTTATCTGTAATATGACCTTCTTCGTCGATATAATTGCCGTCGCCATCGGTTTTATACGGCTTATAGTAGTACAGTCCCAGACCGTTGAACTCAAAGCTCAAGTTACCCAAGCTGAGCCACATTCCCTCGACTGCGTCAACGCTGTAAAGTGTTTGCTGAATAATCGGACCCCAAAAATCCTCGCCCATTATATTAAGAGTACCCTCGCCCATTGTTACCTTGGCTTCGGGGTTGAATATGAAAGGTACGTACGGATTTACGCCGTAGAACAGCGTCATAGCCTGAGCGATAACGTTGCCCTCTTCGTCCTTCTGATCCTCGGCTATATAGGTATAGAAATAGCCGTCGCTGTCCTGCGCCATGCCGTATCCGTCCTTGTTGATACCGCCGAGCATTAAAACGTAATCCTCTAGCGGATCGAGCCAGGTGCCCATATAGCTGCCGCTCATACCGTAAACGTCGGTTACGCCGTTAACGGTAAGGTTCATCAGTCCGTCCGCATCGAACGTTGCGGTGATTTGCTTACCGTCCGCCACAAACGTTAGCGTTTGATCATAACTCGAATCGTTTACCGAATAGCTGTACTCTTTGCCGTTGTACGTAACCTTGCCGTCCGAACCGAGTCCCAATCCGTTAAAGGTGATATCCTTTAAGCCGCTCGCGAACGAACTCTCCCACGTGCCGCGGAAGTCGTCGTACTTGCTGACGCTAAGCGCCTTGTCGTTGAACGTAATGCTGCCTACGTTATACTTACCGTTAGCGGTTTCGTTGCCTTGAGTAAATGTAACGTCGTTTGTCGTTTTATTGTAGGTATAAGTAAACTCGCCCGCATCGTTGCCTTTTTCGTCCAGGATATAGCCTGTACCGTCGGCGCGGAAGAAATATTCTTTGTCGGAGCCGTCGTACCAGCGACCCATAAGGTCGTTACGCATAAACGCTTTGACTGCGCCGTATCTTACCTGATACTCCTCGGGAATTTCCTCTTCGCGGTTGTCGGTAAAGTAAATCTTGTCGTAAATCTTGAGCTGAGTTCTGTCGGCGTCAACAAATTCGACAATAAAGTTTGCCACCTGAGCATATCCATCGGCAAAAATCTCTCCGAAATACGGGAAGTACGCATCGCGGATGATTATTCTTTTTCCGTCGTAGCTGTAGCGGTAACCGCTTACCGTTCCGCCCTCGGTCATGATTACTATTACCTCGTCGAGCGAGCTGATGTCGGACATGAACTCGAGTTTTACGTCGTGACCGTCGAAGTTAGCGTAGAACGGCTCGGTGGGAATATCGTTGTAGTTTGCAAAACCGACGTACACGTCGATGTTCTGCGTAAGTACCATAGCCGCGGGAATACGCTGCGTGTGCTCTTCGTCGAGGAAGTAGCCGTAGGAAATCCACTTGCCGTCCGTCTCGGTGGAGATTGCGGCGTTCATACCGCTGCTGCCGATAGGCACGTAGCCGCCCGACTTTTGTATTAAGGTTTTTCCTGTTTTATTTTCGCCGTCCTCGGTGAACCGTACTTCTTTTTCGAAGTTGAACGTAATGGTAAATTCTTTATTGTCGTTATCGCCCAGACCTTCGCCGTTGAAATTTATCTTGGGTGTGCCGTCTGCCGATACCGTCCAATCTAAGTTGGTCCAGCCAAGAAGCGCATTCCAGCCGTCGACCGAATTATAGTTGTATTCCTTCTGCTCTTCGGTAAGCTTTTCGAACGCGAAAGAGTTGTAAAGAACACACTTGTTTTCGTCTAACTGAATGGCGTCGGCTTTGTACGCACTGCCCACAAGTAAGCCGTCGCCCGCTTCTGTTCCGTCAAGTATCTCTCCGGTTGCCGAAACGGTCATTTTACTGAAGCTGAACGAAACCGCGCTTTCGGGTTCGGCTAAGCCTATAAGTCCGCCTGCCGAGCCGTACTGCTTAAGACTCGAGCTGTCCGAGCCCACTCCCGTACCCGTATTGTCGATATCGATTTCGCCTGCCGTGTAGCAGTTTGCGATTGCGCTGTATGTACCGAGTCTTCCCGCAATACCGCCCGCAAACATAATGTTTTCGGTGATGTCGCCGCTGTACGTGCAGTTTGTTATATACGCCGACGCACTCTCGGCACTGCCCATGCTTGCGCCCACAATTCCACCGGCAGCAAACAGTGACTCACTGCCTATCGAAGTTATATCCGCTTTGACCTCGCAGTACTCGATAGATGCC
Organism: uncultured Lachnospiraceae bacterium; assembly: GCA_964494605.1. Classification (GTDB taxonomy): domain Bacteria; phylum Bacillota; class Clostridia; order Christensenellales; family Pumilibacteraceae; genus UBA10677. The sequence continues at coordinate 2,608 of CAZBTB010000040.1, read as the reverse complement.
GCATAGTCCTCCGATACGGATTGGATACCGCCCGAAATACCGCCTAAAAACACCGAAGAGCTTGCCGAAGAGGTCGAAATCGTAAACTCGCCGTCGAACGAGCAGAGAAGAATTTCTCCCATATTCATGCCTGCGATACCGCCGATGAAATAGTTGGTATCTTCGCAATCGATATCGTAATGAACGTCTTTAATATGCAGGTCGTAAACAATGCCGCGGTTATAACCGAATAATCCCACGGTGGGATACTCCGCGCCCATCGTAAAGTTTTTGACCGTATGACCACCGCCGTAGAAAATGCCCGAAAATCCGCCGTTGTTGTTGCGGTCGATTACCGCACCGATAGGCTTGATTTCCTCGCCCTCGAGGTCGAGATCGGCATCGAGAAAATAATAGGCACTCAAATATCTCGAATCGAGATTATTGACGTTTTCAATCAGAAGATTAAGGTGCGAAGGACGCTTAATCGTATAAAAACCGTCCTCGTACGGTATGGGGGATCTGTCAATGCTGATGCCGTCGACGCGGATCGTAGTATTCCCGTTTACGGTAAAGCTGTAGTAGCCGTTGCGGTCGGGCGAAATTTCTTTATCGTTGACCGAAACGTACATATTGTTTTCCGCACCCTCTGCGCAGAAAACCGAAGGTTTGACCTTGAACTTTATCGTTTCGCCGTCGTCGGCTCTACGGGGCGTGACACCGTCGTCGAATATGTATTTTGCGTATTCGTGCGAGGTAAAGGAAATAACGCGTCTTAAGTCCACGTCGACTTCGTTATACTTAGCCGTAAGCGTGAGGTTACTTGTCACTTCCGACTCGAAATCGTAAAGCTTTTCCTCGCCGTCCACCGTCACGTACCAGCCGTCGAACTCGAAACCGGTTTTCGTGGGGTCGGTGGGTTTAACGACTTTTCCGCCTTCTTTAACGGTGGAAGTAACGTTGTCCTGTCCGTTGTCGAAGACGAAAGTGACGGTGTATTCTTTAGTCGCGCAAGCGGTTAGGCCGAATGCGACCGAGCACACCATCAGTATCGAAAGTAAAACCGTAAATAATTTTTTCATGACTCCTCCTGTAATACAAGGATGGACATTTAAGTCCCGTATGATATATTATTATTCCACAAACATGTGGATTTTAAGCTTTATTTTGGTAAAGCGTATTGTCAAAAAAACAATCGGGTAATGTCAGGCCGTGCTTTTTAAGAATGTCCCGTAGTTCTTAAAACGTTGCAGCGCAACAAAACCCGATTGAAGCGGAATTCCGATTTAATCCTGCGGGAACAGGTGGCAGGCAACCGAATGCCCGTTGCCGTAGTCGATAAACTTGGGTTCCGTCTCGCGGCATACGTCCATACATTTACTGCAACGGGTGTGGAACTTACAGCCCTTGGGCGGATTGGCGGGTGACGGAATATCGCCCTCTAAGATTATGCGCTTCATTTTTACGTCGGGGTCGGGCACGGGTACTGCCGAGAACAGCGCCTGCGTGTACGGGTGCATTGGGTTGGAGAACAGATCCTTCTTTTTGCCGTACTCCACCATGTTGCCGAGGTACATTACGCCCACCTCGTCGGAAATATGCTCGACAACCGAAAGGTCGTGCGAGATAAAGATGTATGCAAGGTTGTTTTCTTCCTGCAGATCCTTAAACAGGTTGATGACCTGAGCCTGAATGGACACGTCGAGTGCGGAGACCGGCTCGTCGCAGATAACCATTTTGGGCTTTAAGGCGAGTGCTTTGGCGATACAGATACGCTGGCGCTGACCGCCCGAGAACTCGTGAGGGAATCGCTCGTAATAATGCGGCTGAAGTCCGCACTTTTTCATGATGTCGATGACGTAATCCTTATAGTCCTCTTTTGAAACGATACCGTGGACGCGCACCGCCTCGCCTATGATTTCGCCGACGTTCATACGGGGCGAAAGCGAGGAATAGGGGTCCTGGAAAATCATCTGGAAGTTGGGACGGAGTTTTCTTAAGGCTTCGCCCTTTAATTTCGAAATGTCCTGTCCTTCGAAAATTATTTCGCCGCCCGTTACGTCGTAAAGACGAAGCACCGTTCTGCCCATGGTGGTTTTACCGCAGCCCGACTCGCCGACGATACCTACGGTTTTGCCCGCGTCGAGATTGAACGACACGCCGTCGACGGCTTTAAGATAAACTTGTTTATTCTTAAAAAACGACTTACCTATGGGGAAATATTTCTTTAAGTTTCTGACTTCGAGAAGGTGCTCGTAAGTCGGCGTTTCGGGGGAAGCAATATTTTTTTCGTCAATCATTTTTCTTAACCTCCCCTGCGTACAAGTGGCACGCAACGCTGTGTGTGGGGGAAACCTGAATCATTTCGGGATAATCGCCCTTGCACTTTTCGCACTTACGGTCGCATCTGTCCGAGAAATAACAGGTAGACGGCATATTTATGGGGTTGGGAACGTTGCCTGGAATGCTGTAAAGTCTGTCCACCTCTTTGCCGACGACGGGCTTGCTTTTTTGCAATCCTATCGTGTACGGGTGCATGGGGTTTTTGAAAGTCTCTTCGACCGTGCCCTTTTCCACGACGCGACCCGCGTGCATGACCACAACGCGGTCGACCATTTCGGCTATGACG
>CAZBTB010000039.1:0-9282 GCA_964494605.1 uncultured Lachnospiraceae bacterium | reverse complement strand
GATACTCATAAATTAACTACATGTCGTTTGTAGAATAACACTTATTTGACGGCTGTAAAAATTATTGTTTCTCGATAAATTTTATTAAAAAATTATTGACAAACGATAATTTTTGCGATATAATATGTTCAACAAACTTAATGGGGGTTATCTTATGGAAACCAAAAAGAAAATTATTAAGACGGCGAGAGTGTGTTACATTGTATCAAAAGTTCTCTATGCTTTAAGCTGTGTAGCGTGCATTGTGTTTATCGTATTGGCGATTGCGCTGTCCTGCACTCATGCTATCAGAAGTTGGACGGTTGCCGAAACGGCAATTATATTCGGTACGTTTGCACTTTACGCATTTATGTGTATCGGGCTTTTGTGGAATGTAGAGGGCATTTTTAAGAGTGTGGGAGATGGGCAAGCGCCGTTTAATGAACGAGTAAGTCATTACTTAAAAAAAATTGCCATATTTATTATTCTTCTTTCGGTTATTCCCGCGCTGGTTGGTTCAATTCTACTGCGTGCAATTTGTCCGTCAACGGAAATAGTTTTCCCCATAGAGTTCGGCGGAATTATTGCAGGCATAGTGATGTTCTTATTCGGGTTGTTTTTTAAGTACGGAAAAGAACTACAGATAAAAGACGACGAAACATTATGATAATATTGAATTTAGATAAAGTAATGAAAGACAGAGATGTTAAGCTTAAAGACCTCGCAGCCAAAATAGGTTTGACCGACGCGAATTTATCGAATATAAAAACAGGAAAAATTTCTGCAATTCGATTTTCCACTTTAAACGCTTTGTGCAAAGAGCTGCACTGCCAACCCGCCGATATTTTGGAATATCGTGAAGATTAGTTTTTTTGTGCTGACAATTTGTTTTAGATTGATAGCGCTCAAATCCTTTATATGTCATTATTACGTAGTGTAATATGATGCGAAATATGTTTACTCAATAAAAAAGAAACCATTGGACTATTCTTCCAAAGGTTTCTTTATTGTATGAAAGTAAATTCTAAAATTTTTTAATTCCCTATTAAAAGTGCGGTTTACCCGACGGGTCGTTTTTTATTTTGTCTTTTACTCTGCCGCAGGCGGTACGTAAGCCACCCAGGCAACGGACGCAGTGTTGGGTTTCGGATTCGCCGACGTATCGGGCGCGAGCTGAATATAGATGGAATTCAAAGTAATTGTTTCGTTCTCGCCGAACAGACTTACCCAACCCGTTTCGGAGATTTTCGCTTCCACAACCGTGTAGTCGCCGTAGACCTTGTTTACGGTAAAGCCACCGTTATCACCGTTTAATTTGAAATAAATGCTGTCGGCTTTGGTCGTTTTGATGCAGAACACGATCTTGCCGTTTTTGTTTATTTCGCGGTTTATATTGTTTATCCAGACCTGAGTAAGGCTATAGCCCTGCCCCCATGCCGTGCCTGCCGTACCGCTCCATTGAGTTGTGCGCAGCATTGCGGCGTTCTCGTAATCGGACACACCCTCAACCTCTTCGACCGCAATCCACTCGATTGTGTAGCATTCGCCCGGATTTCCGCCATAGGAGCACAGTCTGAGCTTTTCCAGCTTAACGGTTTCTTTATCGGCGAACAGACCGCGCAGTTTTTCGTAGCCGAACATCGGTACCGATACCACCGTGTTATTCGCTATATTCCCTACGCCTACCGATTCCATAGTTTGGTTCACGTAGCCGAGTAAGTCATTGATGCCGACGTACAGATTTTGAGTAGTCTTTTCGGTAAACTTGATTTTAAGCACGCTGTTTTTCGTGAGCGTAACCGAGCCGCAGTCGAGCGATATCGGTCCCGTACCGGTTTGCCAAGCAAGAGTTTGTTTTAATTCCACTTTTGTGCTGTGGATAAGCTTGTAGCTATCCGGCAAATCGGTTATATCGCCTTTTACGATATAAATTCTCGAAATTGCGCTCGTAATACCTATCTGGTTCGCATTGATGAGAATTTCTTCCAGCTCGATATCGACCGAGCCGAAAACACCCGAGTGGTCGTTCCAGGTCTTATTGGGACTCGTAGCCAAAGTGCCGTAAAGCTGACTTGCCTTTCCGTTGTTTGCGTACATATATAATTGGATATTCTCGGTAGTATCCGAGTAGTATTCTACAAACAGTCTGTCGCTCTTGGAGAACGTAACGGCATCGGGAAGAATTATTTTAAGTCCGTTGCTGCCCCAGATACCGTTAGAGGTGAACTTGAGCGACGGCTTACCGTAGAACGAACCGAACTCGGACGTAACGTTCACGTTGGCGATATTGTAGCCCTCGTTGCTAAAGTCCGCCAGAATAATCTCGCCGTTGCTGCCCGTAACGTTGAACGTGACGTCCTCTACGGTTACGGTTAAGGTTGCCGCATTGCCGCCGAAGTACTGCGCCGAGTCGGGCGTTGCCTTTATTGTGAACGTTCCGTTCTTGCCGAACGTGAAGCTCTTGTTCGTCATGTCGAGCGGCGTTTCGTCCGTACCGTCGGAAAGAGTCCATTTTACGCTTTCGGCAGCGCCCGAAACAGAACTGCTTGCCGCGAACAAGCTGAGGTCGTACGTTTTATTCTTTGTGGTCTTAAACGAAGCCGCCACGTTATTATTGCGCGTTACGGTAAGGTCGGTAACGTTGGTAATAGCGGTGAGCGTAACCTCCGCGCTGCCCTCGTAACCGCGCTCGGTCACGATTGCTTTTACCTTATAAACGCCGCGGTTATTAAGCGTGAACGTATCGCCCGTAAAGTCGGTGTCGCTTCCGTCGAACTCGACGACGAGCTTGTAACCGTGCGTCGCGCCGTCAAACGTCGGCGTAAAGTCGGACTTATTGAGCGAGTTGCCCGTGTTAAGCGTAGCCGAACCGCCGTAGTTAATCGCGACGTTTACGTGCTGCGCGGTATTTACGGTAATCTGTACCGTTCCCACGTATCGATAGCCGCGTGCAGTACCCACGACGGTAATCGTGTAATTGCCGGAAGCCGACAGATTGTAACCGTCGGTAAGCTCTGCTTTCGTTCCCGAAGGAAGGGTTACCGTGTACTTATAAGTCATGCCGGCGACTCCGCCCGTAACGGTAAGCGAGTCAAGGTCGAACGTGTCGTTGGCCAGAATTTCGGACTTATCGTAAACTACGGTAAGCGTGCCGCTCTGCGCCTCTTCGACCGTAAAGGTAACCGAACCCGTCGCGCCCGTGGAGCTTACGCGGTCGGTAGCGGTAACCGTGTACGTCCCCGCCGCGAGCGTGCCCGCCGAATCGGGAAGCGTAAACGCACTGCCGTCCTTGACTGCGGTAAACGTAAAGTCGGTTGCCCCGCCGCCCGCAACGGAAGCGGTCATCAGCGAGAAGTCAAACTCGTCCGTCGTGTAATAGGTTTCGTTAAATGCCGCGCCGTCGTACTTTAACTGCGCCGCGCCGCCGTTCTTGGTATAGAACACCGAATCGACGTACTGCGTGTTGGATTTATTCAGTCCGTAGAACACGCCCTCGATTTTAACGTTCTTGTCGCTCAAGCCCGCCAATATTCTCGTAATATCGATCTGAACGCGCAGCTTCGGGTTATTCGAATTCCCGATAACGTTACTCGTAAACTCGATAACGTTACCGTACCCCGATGACGTGCCGGTTCTGTAGAATGCGTTTGCCGAGCCTGCCAGATAATCGGTTCCGCCGATACGCACGCCGAAGATTTCGTTATTGTATTGGCAATTACCCCACGCGCCGTCGGACAGGATATTGAAGCCCACGGTATAAACGCCGCTCGCTGCGAGAGGTTCGGGCAATGCGTAATAGCCTGCCGCCCAGCCCGCGGCGCTCGGACATTTTACCGTAATACCGTAACCCGTTCCGTAGCCGTTGGTCGCCGTGCCCGTACCGAGTACGGCATTCTGCGGCGTACCCCAAAGCGAGGTGACAAGATACGTTTCCCAATTGCGGTCCGCTCCTTCGGTCTCGAACTCGCCGAGGATATAGCCGCCTATGCTTTCGTCAAGCTTGCCGAAATTCTTCTCGACGTAAACGGTAACCTTTTTGCTGTAATGCGTATCGCTCAGAGCCTGAACGGTGTAAAGTCCGTGCGCGTCCGCTTTGAATTCCGTAGCGGTAACGTTTTCGACGGTGCCGTCGGGTTTCGTGACAGCATACCTCGCCGCGCTCGTAACCGTATTCCACTTCAGCGTTGCTCCGTCCTCGCCGCTCTTCACGCCGAGCTCAGGAGTGCCGAGAAGCTCTTTGTATTCGCCGACGTAAATCTTTTCGATCGTTACCGCCGTTTCCGAACCGAAATTGCCTGCAAACATCACGGCGCGCATATAGAGATTTACGTCGAGCACGTCGGGAACGAACAGCTCGAGACGGTGCTTGCCCTCGTCGGGGTTGATAAGCTCCGCGGTCACGAATTTGCCGTTTTGCGTCTTGACGCCGTAGGTAAGCTTGCCCGTGACTCCCAGCGAGAAGTCTACGTCGATATACAGATAGTTACCCACGCGCTTACCGTTTCTTGTACCAAGCTGATAGTCGGCAACGGCGAATTCGGTGCCCACGTTGGCGTTTGCGGCAAACAGTAATTTTTCGCCGCCGTCCTCGGTAGTAATCACGGGAAGGCTGACGTAAGTACCCGATTTATCCGAGTAGCCCGTGCGTCTGAAAGCGGACAGGTATTGCTCGCCGCCCATTTCGGCAATCTGTGTAACCGTCTCGCCGTTGTAGGTCTGGGTCTTGCCCGTTTCGGGAAGCACGCTCGTTACCGCCATGTCGTAATAAATGCCGATCATTTTATACGCGCTGTTCGATACCGAAACGTTTATTCCGGTAATGGAATTTATTCCAATCGCCATTATATCGGTAAAGGGAATGGGCAAAAAGTTTATTCCCTCGCTTAAAGACGAGAAAACTATATTATCGGTAGTGCCGGTAAATTCCACCCTGACCGCCGCCAAAGCCCAATCGTTCGTCTCTATGGCGAGTTCTATCCACAGCGTACCCTTATCCACCTTGCCCTGCGCATTGTAAGCCGACAGAATTTCGGGCAGCGTGTAGGTAAAGCCGACGTATGCGCTGTTTTTGCTGACCGCGAGCGCGTTTTCGCCGTCGTACGTTGACGTGGTGTAGCTCGGATAGTTGCACGGGTGAGTTATGCACGTCGTGCCTAAGTTATCGATAATATCGAAGTTCTCGAAGGTAATTACCTTATAGAGCTGTTTATCCTCGTCGTAAGCCTCGTAGCCCGCTTGAGCCGAGGGAACGAATTTGTCGGTATAGCTGATTTTGTCGACGTAGAACGTCGTATTAAACGTTGCGGTTTCGACGTACGCGAAGTACATACCTATTACGCTCGTGCCGCCCGCGTTGGTCGCTTGCCTGTAAACGGTAGAACCCGCAAAACGGTAATCGAACCAACCGTCGTGGTATCTTACTCCGCTCCAGTATCCTCCCCAAGCCGCAGTCGTAGTCGCGCCCGTCTCGGTAATAAAGCCCCAGCGCGAGTTTTCGAACAGTCGGTCGAAATACATTCTTATCGTAAGACTGCCCAACTCGCTGACCTTAACGGGCTTATCGAACAGCACGGTAAATCCTTCCATGGAAGAATCGACGGTAACTTTGAGCGCACCCTCGCCCGTTATGCCTTCCTTAACAGCGGCATAATCGGCGCTTAAGTCCGCCTTTTTAACCAACTCGAACTGCGCGGTATTGCTGAAGTGGTTCTGCGAAACCAGATCCATATAGCCGTCCTCGTCGAAATCGGCTAAAACGTGCTCGCCGATATTAGTGTCCTTAAACAGCTTCTGATAGCCGATCTCGTCGATATAAACCGAAACCGCGTCCTCACAGCTAAGCCCGATATAGAAGTCCTCGAACTCGCCCGTCCAGCCGAGAGTCGTCTTTGCGTTAAAGCTAAACTCGTTCCAGCCGGGTTTACGGTACTTTCTGTCTATAAGGCGCGTTTCGCCGTCCGTCGAGTACACGGTAAAGCCCGCGAGTATGCTCGACGAATACACCTTAAACGTTACGTTACCCACGTTGTCGTTGTCGGCGTTGATATTCTTGAAGCCGTTGAAGAACAGGCGAACGGAGCTATCCTCGGCTAAGCCTATCTTAAGCATTCCGCCCGTAGACGCGTCGCCGCCCGGCTGCTTGGGCAAGCCCTCGGTAACTACGGCTATAGTCGCGTCGCCTTCCTCGAGATAAACGAGCCGCTCGTATTCGCTTTCGTTAAAATCGAACAGCATAGTCTCGGCAATATCCGAATCGACAAAAGCCTCGGTCGCGATTACGTTTAGCGTATGTACGCGCTCGTTGCCCAGCTTATCGGCGGTTTTGACCGAAACGACGTACTTGCCGACAGTCGTGACCGTAAAGCTTTCCGCTCCCGTCACCGCCGTTAAGCTCGTCGCCTTTCCGTCCGCCGTGTCTATTTCCATAGCGCTTCCATCGGGAGAAGTAACGGTGATAAGAGTTTTGCTCTCGTCCACGCCCGACGGATCGTCAAGCATGAACTTAGGCAAAACTATCACGTCGCCTATAACCGCGCCCGTACGCATACGCTCGAACGTTGCGGCGGGCCCGAGATTGTCGGCGCACTTAAGCGTAAGCGTAATATCGGCCACGCCCTCGAAATCGGTCGAATACGTGACCTTATATGTCGCGTTGTTCGCCGGCGAGAACGAAATTCCCATTACGGGAATACGGCGGTCGTTAGAGTCGGTAACGAGAATGGAAACTGTAGCCTCCATTCTGTCCTCGCCCGCCATGACAGCCGCTTCGGGCAAGGTCACCGGCGTGCCGTAATCGGCGAAATAATAGTCGCCGTCCTCGACGTAAGTAAAGTTCGTCCCCTCGCTAATGAACTTAAGCTCGGCTTTGTTGTTGCCCGCGCACCCAAGCATAAGCCCGGAAGCGAGCATAAACAGAGCCGCTAAGAGTAGGACGAAAAGTCTGTTCTTTTTCATACATATTTCCTCCGTTAATTACCGTTATTTCAGCAAATCCAAAATATTCTGGTTATCGGCTAAACGCTGCTTATACGCACCAGTTACCGTCGATTTGTAAATTTCGCCCGTTGCATAATCTGCGTAAGTTCCGTTATACATGCGCGACGGAGCGTCCGTAAGCGAGGACGCTACCGAATAGAACGTGCCTATGGGCGACTGACTCGTCATGGACATAACGATCGCATTCTTTGATATAATGCTCTCCTTCGACTTAATAAAATCGTTGCGCACCACTCCCTCGAATTCCTCGCGGCGGTAAGGCGTGGAAATTCCGTCGAGACAAACCGCCTTGTAGTACTGCACGGTGTCCGACGACATAAACTTAAGAAATTCCTTAACAAGCTCGAAATCGCCGCAGTTCGAAGGAACGGACAAAAGCTGCTGATTGATCGTCGTAAAACAAATCCTGCGCGCCTCGTATACGCGCATAAAGTCGGCTTTGCTCACCTCGTAACCGTCGCCTATAATAGTATCGGTGCTTACCGCCTCGGCGGACTCGAGTATCGCCGAAGCGTTTTCGTCGATAGCTCCCACAAGCGCGCTGAGCTCTTCGTCGTTATCTACCGTGTCGAGTAAATCCACGAACTTGCTGGACACGGGCGTGTCCATAAAGCGAATATCCGCGCTTTTCGTGTTGCCGTAGCTTGCGCGCGTCTCGTTATAGTTCCAATCGCCGTTTACCTGAAAAGCCGCAAGCTTGGTTTTGCCTTGATTGTTGCTACCCTGTCCTACGTTTGTGCCCCAGAAATATCCCTGAGCCTGAATGAACGACAAGCCGCCGCTTACCGTCGTGCTGTCGGTCATCTGACCGCGTCCGTCGAAAAAGCGCGCTACGTCCTCGAGCGCTTCGGCACGTCCCGGCAGATTAAACAGCTTTTCGCCCGTCATGTCGCGCTCTCCGTCTGCAAATCCGATACTTGCCTTACGCACGTTTTCCACTCCGCAAAGCTGAAAATAAAATTCGTTTGCGATAAACTGCGGATAATGTCCTTCGGTGTCCAAAGTGTAGATAAACGGAGTATTACCCGTCGCCGCCACTCTGCCGCAGAGCGAATAAAGCTCGTCGGTAGTTTTGGGCACCGACCAGTTTCCCTCGCCGAGTATCGTATCCAGGCTTGTTTTATTGTATTGGAATCCGTACATACCGTCGAAAACGGGCATGGAGTAGAAATTGCCGTCCCAATGCTTCATAGCCCAGATTACGTCGTCGGACAGCTTTTCTTTTACGGTCTTTCCGTCCTCCCCGTCGGGTTTAGACTCGTACACGTCGCTTAAGTTCTTGTAAAACCCGAGCGGTGCGTCGTTTGTAACTGACACGGTATCGTAAATAATATCTCCCACGTAAATGCCCGACTTGACGTTGGTGTGCGCCTGCGTGCAGTCCGAATTGGTGTTGAGCGTGCGGATCGTCACCGTTTTTCCGGGATTGATACGCATAAACTCGTCTGCCGCCATCTCCAACCACTCCAAGCCGTAGCCGCCGTCGAACGCGGAAATCTGAATAAGTCCTTTTTCCGGGTTTTTGAGCTTACTGCCTTTCATGCCGTCACACCCGACCAACGCGAACGAGCCGAGCGCAAGCATGACGCTCATAATCAGACATAAAACTTTCTTTTTCATATATGTTATGACCTCCTTGTCATAAAACTTATTAAATTTGCTATTGAATCCGCACTCAACCTTTCAAGCCACCGCTGATATCGATACTGAGTAACGTCTTTTGGAAGCAACAGAACAGAACCAGAACAGGCAAAACGCTTAGCATGATTGCCGCAAACAGTACGGGGTAATCGCCCGTACGCTTTCCGACTGCATCTTGGAAATAATAGATACCCGTAGCAAGAGTCGGAAACGACGGCATATAAACGATAGTGCCCATATAGTCGTTCCAACCCGTGATAAACGCAGTGACGGACAGTGCGATAATGACCGATGACATCTGCGGAAGCATTACTTTAAAGAACACCGTATAGTGTCCGCCGCCGTCCATAAACGCCGCCTCGGAATAGGTCCAGGACAGGTTTTTATAGCACGAGTAAGGAATAAGCGTTCCGCCGATACCGATTGCGCTCAGGAGAATAAGCGGCGAATCGTACATGCCGAGCGTCTTATAAAGCCTTAATTGCGCGGGCATCGTACCGTAAATAGGCAGCATCATCGTGACAATAATCGTCCAGTAAATCACGTCGCGACCGAAGAACTTGTATTTAGCAAGGCAATACGCGACCATATTCGAGCAAAGCTGAGAAATAATTATCGTACCCACAACGCGCCACAGCGAGTTGAAAACCATAATGGGCACGCCGT